>CAJXVG010000163.1 GCA_913061495.1 uncultured Winogradskyella sp. | reverse complement strand
GGGAACGGCCGACCAGAGAAAACAGTTTAGAGCCCATTTTACCTTGAAACGATAAGTAAGACGAATTAAAACAATAAAACCCATCAATCTAACATTGATGGGTTTTTCTATATAATAATGTTCAAAATATTAATTTAAGTTGTTGTGGTAGGTTTCAAATTAAATATTATATAGTAAAAATAATATTTAACTTTAAAAGTACTGTAATAAAAAAAGCCTCTAAATTTGTAGAGGCTTTTTTTATTACATCTGTTTCGATCTAAAATAAGTTGACATAAATTCGACTTATTAAATATCATTCTAATTTTATATATTAAACGCTAACGTTAAAATGACATCTGTGAATTTAGTCTGAATTTCTGCAGAATCTGTCAGTCCTATATTATACAATTGATAGTTAATGTCTCTTTCAGATTGAGTGAAAGCCATGTCTAAATTAAAGTCACCAAAGCTATAACCCAATCCTAGTGAATAGCCATTTAGATCACCGTAAAAATCATCATTTTTATAAGGACTTTCTTCAAACCGGTAACCAGCTCTAAAACTAAACTGTTTATATCGGTATTCTCCACCAAGTCTATATGCATTGGCTGTATCTAAATTATCGCTAATTTGAGTATTTAATGCAGAGAACAAATCATCTGAAGTAGGCTTAAATTTAGTGTTACTATAATCTTTTATCGAATAATCGAAACTTAAAAGTCCTGTTTTACCAAAAATATAAGCTAAACTTCCCGTTACTTTTCCTGGGGTTTGTAATTTATATTCAGGATATATATTAATAACGTTTGGGTTTACAATTATATTTTCGGGTGTTCCATTTCTTGTTGTAACTAAATATTGCGATGTTTCTTCTGAAATTCTGTACCACGTAGGTGAGTTATATGACAAACCTACTCTAAACTCTTCAGACAGTTTTGCTATTCCTCCTAATTGAAACGAAAATCCACTTCCTGTTGTTAATAAATTGTTTTCAAAATTAACATTGGTTACGGTAGATTCAACATTTGAATTGGATTCCCTTAATAACGTTGTACGCTCATAGTTTATAAAGTGTGTATTAAGGTTTAAACCAAAATATAATTTATCATTATAGCTTGTTGCAAAGTTGAACGCCAATTTTCCGTTATAACCTCTACTTGCATAGGCATAGCGCTGATCAAAGTTTGATCCTTCTATATTTCCAACGTAAGCTGTATTGTCATCATCATTTTCTAATGGATCTATTATGAATCCTTCAAAACCCAGAAAAGCTTGCTGATTTCCAAATCCAAGAGTTGATCCAATATTAGAATATGCTTCAGGTCTGCTTTCACCTGGAAGCGCAGATATATCTGCTAATCTTTCTCCTTGAGCATATCCTAAAAAATAATCACCAATGGTGTTGTTTGGGTTTATTCCGCTAGCGACCCAATCATTATCAAAATCAGCAACTCTATCGTATGCGACACTCAGTGAAAACTTTTTCCAAGGCGAGTTTATATTTGTATTGTTAAAAACAAATGCGGCTCCAAATTGATTCAAATCAAAACTAGTATCTGAAGATGAAGTTGTTCTGTTAAAATAGTGGACATCATTGTTCTTGCCAAAAACACCCAAGGACACCGAAGCATGGCTATTATTAAAAATAGCTGAACCAGCTGGATTTATATTAACACTAGACATATCTCCGCCAAGTGCGCCAAAGGCTCCACTCATTCCTCTAAATCTTGCGCTACCCTGGATTTCATCCATAGAATAGCGAACGGCATCAGTAATGTCTTGTGCTAAAATATAGGACGTACTTAGTAAGCCTATGCTGAACATAAGTAATTTTTTCATAATTAATTTTTAAGAATTTGGAATTTTATTGTTGTTTATCTGCCGCCTCCACGTCTTCTACTAGATGATCCAGAACTACCAGATGATCTTCTACTTGAACTACCGGATGATCTTACAGTGCCACCAGATGACCTTGAGCCAGAAGAACGCCTCACTGTCCCAGAGGAACGTGTTGATCGCGTAGACCTTGTAGCTCTTGGACTTGTTCTTCTTGTTGAAGAAGAGTTTCTTCTTATTGTTCTTGTAGGTCTCGTCACTCTTGTTGATGAAGAACGAGAAGATCTTATGTTAGAGCTTCGTCTGGTCACTCCGCTAGAGTTGGATAACCTTGATGTAGAGTAATTTCTTCTAGACAAAGCTGAATTACTTCTGCCTATTCTGTTTAAATCGGTATTAGATAATAAGGAGCCTCTTCTTCCTCTATGATATGCGTATCTGTTGGAATTTCTATAATAACCATTATTCCAGCCATAATTATTCCATCCGTAGCCGTAACCATATCTAAAGCCTACATTCCAACCGTAACCATAGTAGCCACCATATCCGTATGCCCATGGGTTATTCCATCCGTAGCCATAACCACCATAACCCCAAGGTCGTCCCCAACCCCAGTTATTATAGCCATAGCCGTAACCCCAACCTGCATTCCATAACCAAGGACTGTTCCATCCGTACCATCCATTATCTATTACATTAATTGTAACAGTACTGTTGCTTTGTCCCCAACCACCATAAGGTTGTCTTTGCTCTAAACTATCTTGAGCGTTTTCATCATAATTACCTTCATATGCATTTACATCAGTGAAGATTTCTCCGTCTGAAGTGATTGCGTCAACTTCAGCCTTATTTTCGGCAAAATAATTTTTATAGTAATTAGATCCGTTAGTAGAGGTAGTTGTAACAGGTTCGTCCATTTCTTCTTCATAACCTTCGTTTGATGAATAAATACCGTCATTATCGTATCCTGCATATTGGTAAGAACCACAAGAAGTTAACACGACGAGTAAACCGAGTGCAACAAAAAATGGCAATTTTTGGTTTTTAATAATCTTAAATTGCATATCTCTTTTATTTTATTGTTGAACATTACAAAAATAGTTAGTTTTGCTGTACTATTTTTTTATTTAACATAAGCACAAATTTTGTGCCAAAACACAGGAAATGAGTAAAAATCTTACAAGTAGAGCTGAAGATTATTCTAAATGGTACAACGAATTAGTTGTTAAAGCTGATTTGGCTGAAAATTCAGCAGTTAGAGGCTGTATGGTCATTAAACCTTATGGTTATGCTATTTGGGAGAAAATGCAGGCTGAATTAGACCGAATGTTTAAAGAAACAGGACATCAAAACGCTTATTTTCCACTGTTTGTGCCTAAAAGTTTATTTGAGGCAGAAGAGAAGAATGCTGAAGGGTTTGCAAAAGAATGTGCGGTGGTTACACATTATAGATTGCAGAACGACCCTGATAATGAAGGGAAATTGCGAGTGGATCCAGAAGCAAAACTAGAAGAAGAGCTTGTAGTAAGACCAACAAGTGAAGCTATAATCTGGAATACCTATAAAGGTTGGGTTCAAAGCTACCGAGATTTACCAATATTAATTAATCAATGGGCCAATGTTGTCCGTTGGGAAATGCGTACACGACTTTTTTTGCGTACAGCAGAGTTTTTATGGCAAGAAGGGCATACTGCACATGCTACACAGAAAGAAGCTGTACAAGAAGCAGAACAAATGAACGACATCTATGCTGAATTCGCGGAAAACTTCATGGCAATTCCAGTGATTAAAGGGTTGAAAACTGAAAGTGAACGTTTTGCTGGTGCTGTGGAGACCTATTGTATTGAAGCCCTTATGCAAGACGGAAAAGCTTTGCAAGCAGGTACATCACATTTTTTAGGACAAAATTTCGCCAAAGCTTTTGATGTTAAGTTTACTAATAATGAAGGGAAACTAGACCACGTTTGGGCAACTTCTTGGGGAGTTTCTACACGTTTAATGGGAGCGCTAATTATGACGCATAGTGATGATAAGGGGTTGGTTTTGCCACCAAACCTTGCACCATTTCAAGTTGTCATTGTACCTATATATAAGAATGATGATCAATTTAATGCTATTTCAGAAAAGGCTGAAGACATTATAAAAGCCTTAAAAGCATTAGGTGTAAGTTGTAAATTCGATAAAAGATCAACACTTAGGCCAGGTGCTAAATTTGCACAGCACGAATTACAAGGAGTACCACTAAGAATAGCAATTGGGCCAAAGGATTTAGAAAATGATACAGTAGAATTGGCGAGACGAGATACTTTAACTAAATCAACAGTTGAAATTTCTGGATTAGAAGACACAATTAAAGACTTGTTAGATAAAATTCAAAGTGAATTATTTAATAAAGCTTTATCCTTTAGAGACGAACATATCACTAAAGTTGATAATTTTGATGACTTTAAAACTATTTTAGAAACTAAGACTGGTTTTGTTTCTGCACATTGGGATGGTACAGCTGAAACCGAACAGAAAATCAAAGAGCTGACCAAAGCAACTATTAGATGTATTCCTGAAAATAATAAGAAAGAAGCTGGAGTCTGTGTGTTTACTGGTAATCCGTCTAAAGAACGAGTGCTATTTGCCAAGGCATATTAAAAATTTTTTAAAAAAAATTAGATAGGTGTTGCAACATTTAAAAATAGTTGTATTTTTGCATCCGCAATGGAAAACATTGTTGGTTCATTTAAATTATAAAATAACCTAAATGGCCCGTTCGTCTATCGGCTAGGACGCCAGGTTTTCATCCTGGTAAGAGGGGTTCGATTCCCCTACGGGCTACAATTTTTAATAAGAAAGAAATAAAATGGCAAATCATAAGTCAGCTTTAAAGAGAATAAGAAGTAACGAAAAAAGACGTGTGCTCAATAGATATCAGCATAAAACAACTCGTAGCGCTATTAAAAAGTTACGTGAAATTACTGATGCAAAAGAAGCTCAGAAAATGTTGCCTTCTGTTATTAGTATGGTTGATAAGTTAGCTAAGAAAAATATCATTCATGATAACAAAGCAGCCAATTTAAAATCGCAATTAACTAAACACGTTGCAGCAATCTAATTGTAGTAACCTATTAAGATATTAAAGTCTTTCCAAATTTGGAAAGACTTTTTTATTTCAATCTAATTTATTTATAGACATAAAAAAACCTTGAATTTTCATTCAAGGTTTTTTTGTATTTATATTAGACTTAAGCTTTACCCATTCATAGAAATCAGAAACTCTTCATTGTTTTTGGTTTGCTTAAAACGATCATTGATGAATTCCATAGCTTCAACCGGATTCATGTCAGCAAGATACTTGCGCATTACCCACATTCTTTGTATAGTATTCTCTTCCAACAATAAGTCGTCACGTCTTGTGCTTGAAGAAGTAAGATCAATGGCAGGGAAAATTCTACGGTTAGAAATCTTACGATCTAACTGAAGTTCCATATTACCTGTTCCTTTAAATTCTTCAAAAATCACTTCATCCATTTTAGAACCTGTTTCGGTAAGTGCAGTTGCAATAATAGTTAAAGATCCACCATTTTCAATATTACGGGCTGCTCCAAAGAAACGTTTTGGTTTGTGAAGAGCATTGGCATCTACACCACCAGAAAGTATTTTTCCAGATGCAGGCTGAACGGTGTTATAAGCTCTTGCCAAACGTGTAATTGAGTCTAAAAGAATCACTACATCGTGTCCACATTCAACCAAACGTTTTGCTTTTTCCAAAACGATATTTGCAATTTTAACGTGTTCGTGTGCTTCTTTATCAAAAGTAGAGGCAATAACTTCTCCACGTACATTACGTTGCATATCTGTTACCTCTTCAGGTCGTTCATCAATCAATAAAATCATTTGATAAACTTCAGGATGATTAGCCGCAATAGCATTTGCAACATCCTTTAGCAACATAGTCTTTCCTGTTTTTGGTTGTGATACAATCATACCACGTTGTCCTTTTCCTATTGGTGAGAACAAATCCATTATTCGAGTAGAAATTGTGCTTTGCTTTTCAGCAATGTTGAATCTTTCTTGTGGAAATAATGGTGTTAAATGCTCAAAAGCAACACGATCTCTAACGACGTGAGGATTTTGGCCATTAATTTTACTCACCTTAATTAAAGGGAAATATTTTTCACCTTCTTTAGGAGGTCTCACATGTCCGAGTACAGTATCTCCGGTTTTTAAACCAAATAATCTTATTTGCGATTGTGAAACATAAATATCATCTGGAGATGTCAAATAGTTATAATCAGATGATCTCAAAAACCCGTAACCGTCTTGCATGATGTCTAAAACACCCTCACTTTCAATTATCGCATCAAATTCATAATCTGGCTCACGATAACGGTTTCTGTTATCCTTATTGCCATTATTTTTTGAATTGTTATTACGATTGTTATTTGGGTTACTGCTATTGTCTTTGGATCGAGACTGTCTGTTATCTTTTTTCTGAGGACGTCTTTTGTCTTCATTAGTCTGATTGGACTTTTGATCCTGTCCTTTATTATCAGGCTTGTTGTCATTAGATTTGTTACTTCTGTTATTTCTGCTCTGAGACTTTGAATCCTCTTTTTTATCTGAAGTATCAGATTTTTTGTTTGGAGCATCAGAAGTTTTCTGGTTTTTTGTGTCTTGAGTCTTTTTTGGAGCTCTAGTGCGCTTTTGCTGTGGTTTGTCATCTTTTTTATCAGAGGCACCATCAGTTGCTACTTTCTCTTTAACGACTTGAGGATTGGCTGCTTGGTAATCTAAAATTTGATAGACCAAGTCCAATTTTTTCATTGTACGGTACTTAGGTACATTAAGGGTTTTAGCTATGTCCTGTAATTCAGGAAGCTTTTTAGCTTTTAACTGGGAAATTTCAAACATTCTTAGGTATATAACTGTCTCTTATACACATCTGACGCTGCCGACGACT
>CAJXVG010000162.1 GCA_913061495.1 uncultured Winogradskyella sp. | reverse complement strand
GAGATGTGTATAAGAGACAGGTATCAAAAAAGATGATTAATGAAATTGACAATATGTCAATGGCTATTTTTGATTATTGGTTCATTCAATTTGATTTTCCTAATGATGTAGATAAACCTTACAAAACATCAGGAGGAAAAATGTATTATTCCCCAGAGTTAAACAGAAAAATACCCGATGGTTGGAAATCTATCACTTTGGATGATTTTTGCGAAATATATCAACCAAAAACTATATCTCAAAAAGTGATGGATGATAATGCTAATCATTTAGTTTATGGCTCAAACGGAGTGATTGGTAAATATTCAAAATATAATCACGAAGATTCAGAAATTGTCGTTTCCTGTAGAGGTGCTTGTGGAAACATTCATAGAACAAGACCAAAATCTTGGATTACAGGAAATTCAATGGTTTTTAAATTGAAAAATGAAAATATTCATAATGAGTTTATTTACCATTCTCTTCGTTGGCTAAATTTAAAAAACTCTTCAACTGGTTCTGTTCAAGGTCAGTTAACACGCACCAATGTATCCGTAAATAATATTGTCTTGCCAAATGAAAAGATTATTGAGAAGTATAACACTATTGTTAGTTCTTTAGTTGAAAAAAAATTAATCCTCTTTGACGAAATTGATAAATATCAAAACCTTTTAGATTGGCTTACCCCACTACTAATAAATGGTCAAGTAACCGTTAAAGAAGCTCAAGAGCATATTAACCGTTCTATTGAGCCTTGTCGAAATGAAGCAGCAGAACCACAAGAGAATTATGGTATAAATAGTAAGTGATTTTAGAAAGCATACATACAAATTCAATTTTAAGAGAATTACCTACAGAAGGTCATAGTCCTTTATTGGTAATTGGTAGTGATTATGAAATGTATGTAGCAAAAAACGACAAAGGCAAGGAGCCACCATTTGCGTTAATAAATGAATGTTTTGCAGCCTATTGTTTAAACCGTTGGCAAATTGCAACACCTAATGTAAGATTGGTTAATGTTGCAAAGGAGTTAATAACAGTACAAGATAATCTATCTAATAATCACAGGCCACATTATTATGATATGCCTTGTTTTGGTTCAAAATTTGTTAAGAATCCTGTTGATGTAAATGCCTTATTAGTTACAGATAAAAAGAAAGCATACAATAAAATACTGAACCCATTAGATGTATTTCATATCACTTTATTTGATACTTGGGTAGAAAATGACGACAGAAAGCCAACGAATTATAATCTTATATTAGAACCAAATGTTAATAAGTTTAGAGTATTGCCAATAGATAATGCGTTTATTTTTAGCACAATGTCTTACCAAGACTTAAACCCTGATTATGGCGTAAGTGTTAGCGTAAACGACCATTTATTGGTATCAGAATTAGGTCATCTTATAAAGAAGAACACAACTATAGATGATAATTTTATTAACAATGAAAGAGAATATTTCTATCTTTGCCTCGAACAAAGTGAACAAGGTTTTGATGATTTTATGAATCAAGTAGCTGGTTTTTATACCATTGATGCAGATTCCATTAAAAACTTAAAATCGTTTTTGTTCAACGAAGAAAGAAATAATAATGTCTTTGATGAATACGTTTATAGATTAAAGCAATGAAAAGTTTTTATTCCATATTAAAGTTGTCACCAAACATTGCAACAGAAGATTCTGTAGCGATAGGGATACTTTTGTTTGATGGTAAAAAGTTTCGCACCTATTTTTCGGATAAGAAAAAGAGATTAGCTAATAATCTACTTGATGATAAGAATGTAAATCTAAACTTCATTGTCAATCAAATTAATGAAAAATGTAATGCAATAAATTCAGATAAGGAAGAACTAAAGTTGTTTTACAAATTCGATAAACTTTCTGAAATATCTTATTTTGATTATTTAAGTAATTATTCCAACGGCATAATTCAGTTTTCTAAACCGAAACCTTTATATGAGGAAATGAATGATATAGCTTTTGAAAAGCTAATCAATTTCTTATTTAACGAACCGTTATATAGAAATTACCTTGTAGCATCAAGTGAATTGTCTTTATATCGAAATGTTGTTGAAAGAAAGCTAATTAATAAAGTTGATGAAAAGGTACATACACACTATAGATTTAAACCAGAGGTATTCCCTTCTATTTATTTCTCTTATGAAATGGATTGTATTGGGTTGAACGGTTCATTAATTGGAGCGAAATCATTACCTTTTGATAAATCAGCACAAAGTTTAGATAAAAATATAAGCCATTATTTCACTCTAATATCTTCCTTAACAAGTAAGTACAACAAATCTTTAAAGGATAATAATTTCTATTTAATTTCTGAAGAGCCAGAAAAGATTGGAAGTAAGGAGCATAAACTTTGGGAATCTGTTCGCTACAACGAATTAATTTCTGTAATTCATCCAGAAGAATCCAATTTAGTTGCAGACAAAATTATTGAGAAAAAAGCTGCTAAATTTCTTGAAGAAGTAGAATAATCTATTCCCCCACAACCCAAAACCCAGTTTTTTGCGAAAAAGCAAAAACCCTCTGTCTTTTGTGTTGTTCCGCTCACCTCTACAAGTTTAGCGTTTTTTTGTCTTTAAGGTAATAGCACATTACAGCTTTGGTTCTCATAAAATCAAACCAAACTGCAATAAGCTATAAAGTATTATTTTATCATAAAAACCCTAAACTCACCCAAGCTATGTTACATAATACAAGTTATAATACTTCCCTATTATGGTTGCACTATCGTGCGTTTTATTATTTCGGGCGATAGTTATAACTGGTATTATGTAAAATATCCGCTTTTGCCTTTGCGCTCAACTTACGTTAATATTGAAAATTATGATAACAAAAACACTACAAATCACAGAAGTAACCATTGATGAATTAGCTGATAAAGTAGCAGAAAAACTTTTAGCCAAAATAGAGGTTTACTTAAATCAACTTAATAAAAAGGATAACGATACACTTTTAACAAGACAAGAAACAGCAGATTATTTAAGAGTTAGCTTAACAACTATTCATCATTGGTCAAATCATAAAATCATTAAGCCAATATATTTAGGTAACAGGGTTTATTTCATAAAGCAACACATATTGGATATTTTGGAGAAGAAAGAAATAAAATAAAAAAAGGCAGCAAATATAGGTAGCTACCTTATGCCAACGCTCAATGCTATAAAGGTCAAGCCCTCTGGGTTTTGAATAAAACTTTTTAATCAAAATTGGTAAACACACATCAAGGTTTTAGCATAAAAAACTTTTATCCAAAAACCTTGACAGCATCACCTACGCTACCAAAACATCAGCTTTCTTTTTTTGTTTTCTTTTAAAAATTAATAGTAAAGGAAAAAGCCCTATGATGCAAAACCATAGGACTCTTTTCAGCTTCAAAGGTCAGAATGAAACTTATGCCACTTCTACGATGTTTAAAACGTTATATGCGCCATTTTTAAGCGGATATTGAACACCGTTAATCTCTTGAAAGAACTCAACCAAAAGCAAGTAAATATCGTTTCCTGTACCTGTTGGCACACCTGCTGGAGTTAATGTTTGCGATGCAGAGGTCGAATCAATCGGAATATTAACAGTCGGACTGTATTCAATCGCATTTTCTGTAGTATCAAAATCAACTTTTAAGAAAGCCGATGTAAAACTAACGTGAGTTGCACCACTCGGATAAGAAATATCGTTAGTAGGTGTTAAATTTGGGATTGAAATTTCACCAGTCAAACTATCTACAGTAAACGGAGCAAACAAAACAGCACTTAAAATAGCTCTATTATTGAAATCAAAGCCTTTTAAAGCAGCTTTACCCTCTGTGGTTGCTAATCCTGTAGCTACATTTCTTTCGCCTCTTATTGAGGTTGTATCAAAGTTCTTAATTTGCGTCATTACTTGCGTAACACGACTTGAAACTCGATTATCTTTTGCTCTAATCATTAAGTTTCTTGCAGAAGTTCTCAATAACTTACCAGATGATGCAGAACTTCCAAATTCAGAACCATTTTCACGAGTACGCTCAAACGCAGGATCGTTTTGAATACGCTCTTTTGAAACACCGCTTTTAGTCTTTACTAAATAGCCTTCCTTACCCTTGTAAAACGTCAAATTATCTAACGTTCCTTCGAGTTTAATAATACCTTTTAACTTTGCCATAACAATACGTTTTTTAATGATGAATAATCAAATATACGTGCTATAAAGTATCAATGTTTATAAGTACTTCCGTACTGTTTACAACTTGCCAAAACTTCCGAAATAGATAGTTTTTTCACTGCGATAATTGTCGTATATTGTATATAAGAGCTTTAGAGCTACGGTATAGCTAAAGTATAGTTAGAGTATTAATTTTAAATTTTGAGCCAATGAGCAGAATCTGTATTTACCCTAAAGACGTGCAAGTGGTAACAGGTAAAAGTGAGCGTTATGGTAGAACTATAATCAGCAAGATTAAAGAACACCTAAACAAAGAAGCCCACCAATTAGTTACTATCGATGAATTTTGCGACTTTATGGGCTTTGAAATCAGTAAAGTACGAGGATTAATCAAGTAAATTTCGTATCTTTAACACAAGGTTTTAAAGGTGACCTATTAGGTGACCTCATAATGGTACAGGACTGAAACATCAATAAATAAAGGCACTACGAAAGAGGTTCACTTACCTCTTTCTCCGCCAAAAGGCTTTATCAACTAGATAAAGCCTTTTTTATTCCTTATTTTTGCAGAAAAAATAGAATGTCAATTATAGATAATTTGAAATGGCGCTATGCCACAAAAAAATTTGATAGGACAAAGAAGCTTTCTGAAGAAAAATTATCAATTTTAAAGGAAGCCTTCAATTTAACGGCACTTTCTTATGGTTTACAAACGCTAAAAATGGTTGTTATTGAAGATAAATCTAAAAGGGAAGATTTAGTTAGTCTTTCTTTTGGTCAACGCCAAGTCGCAGATTCTTCATATTTACTGGTACTTTGTATTCAAACAGAAATAAATGATGAAGATGTTGATGAGCACTTCAATACCATTAAAAGTACAAGAAACACTCCAGATACGATTCTAAATCCTTTTAAGTCCGAATTAAAATCTACAATCAACGATATGCCAAATTTAAAAAAAGTAGATTGGGCTACCAAACAAGCTTACATCGCTTTAGGAAATTTAATGACTGTGTGTGCGGTAGAAAAAATAGACAGTTGCCCAATGGAAGGATTCATGCCCAAGGAGTTGGATTCTGCATTAGGACTTGATAAAATGGGATTGAATTCCGTATTGCTATTACCTGTAGGCTATAGAGCTGAAGACGACATGTTCGCTAGTTTTAAAAAAGTTAGGAAATCACTTTCTGAAACTATAATAGAATTATAGGAAATTTCACTTTTTCCGAATGGACAAAACCATATCTTTGTTTAAATAATAGGAATAAAAAATAGTTGTTATAATATGCCTGGATTTGAATTATTTAGCGATTTAGAACGTAATGAAGTTAATGATGTTCTAGAAAACGGAGTATTGATGCGCTATGGTTTTGATGGTATGCGAAATGGTCATTGGAAAGCTAAATCTTTAGAGCGTGAGTTAGAGGAGCAACTGCAAGTTAAACATGCACAATTAGTATCTAGTGGAACTGCAGCAGTATCTGTAGCATTAGCTTCAGCAGGTATTGGTTCTGGCGATGAAGTTATAATGCCAACATTTACTTTTGTTGCCAGTTTTGAGGCGATTATGATGCTTGGAGCGATTCCTGTATTGGTAGATATTGATGATACATTAACTCTAGATCCCAAAGCTGTTGAAGCTGCGATTACACCAAAAACGAAAGCTATTATGCCAGTGCATATGTGTGGTAGTATGGCAAATTTAGATGCTTTGGTTAAAACTTGCAAAGCACATAATTTAGTTTTAATTGAAGATTCATCCCAAGCTACTGGCGCAATCTATAAAGGAAAACCATTAGGAAGTATAGGTGATTTAGGTTGTTTATCGTTAGATTTTGTTAAAATTATTACAGCAGGTGAAGGTGGAGCGGTATTGACTAATAATGAAAAATTTTATAAGCACGCAGACCATTATTCCGATCACGGTCACGATCATGTAGGTAACGATAGAGGAGCAGAGTCACATCCATTTTTAGGGTATAATTTCAGAATTTCAGAATTACATGCAGCTGTTGGTTTAGCACAATTAAGACGTTTAGACGAGTTTGTTGCTACACAGAAGAAAAACTATACGATTATACGTGAAGCACTTTCTCAAATCCCAGAAGTTACGTTTAGAACTGTTCCTGAAGGTGGAGAAGAAAGTTACTCGTTTTTAAGTTTCTTTCTACCAGATTTAGAAATATCTCGTAAAGTTTCAAATGCATATAAAACCGATGGAGTAGATGCTTGCTTTCATTATTACGACAATAGTTGGCATTATATTAGGGAATGGCAACATCTTAAAAACATAAAATCGCTTTATCCAATTTCTCAAGAAGTTAAAAACGGATTAGCATATTTACAGACAAAAACCTTTGAACAATCCGATCATTACATTGGTCGCAATATTTCGTGTTTAATAAAATTATCTTGGACTGAAAAAGAGGTGAGAGAGAGAGCTGATAAAATGGTTAGTATTATAAAGTCTGTCATCTTATAAGGTATGTAACTCAAAAGTGTTACAATTCTTACAGTTTTAAGTTATTGATTTTTATATTATTGTGTATCTTTAAATTTCAAATTGTAGATACTATGAAATATCTGTCTCTTATACACATCTCCGAGCCCACGAGACCGAGGCTGATCTCGT
>CAJXVG010000161.1 GCA_913061495.1 uncultured Winogradskyella sp. | reverse complement strand
CAATTCTTGAAAATGAATTTTATTAAGTTTGTCGACGGCTTCTTTACGTTGAAAACTACGTTCATATTTAGTTTCTAAAATTTCTGTTTTAGCCTCAAAATAAGATTTTAAAGTTTGTCTTGTTATTTCTTTTAAAAAGTCGTCAGCTTCAAGTGTTGTTAGAAAATTGGTTATATATTCTTCCATACGTTCTTCAATCAAACGTTTCTGTTTTTCTATGGCTTGCTCTGTTGGCTCAGTGTTGGTTTGTGGGATACGGTTCATATTTCCTCTTCTCCTTCTTTGAGAAAAAACTTGCAAACCAATTAATAGCAATAGTGTAACTAATAATAACTTTTTCATTTGTATTCTTTTATATAAGATCTAAAATTTTATCTGTTGGTCTACCTACAACGGCTTTGTTGCCATTAACAACTATAGGGCGTTCAATAAGTTTTGGGTTGGTCACCATAGCTTCAATTACCTGCTTTTCCGATAGTGTTTTTCCTTTATATTCATCCTTCCAGATAATTTCATTTTTTCGTACTAAATCAATTGGTTTTATCCCTAATTGTGAAATTACCGTTTTTAGTTCAGCTACAGTAAACGGGTTCTCTAAGTATCTTACAACTTCAAACTGCTTTCCGGAATCTTCTAATAAAGCTAAACCTTGTCTAGATTTTGAACATCTTGGGTTGTGGTATATTGTAATCATATCAATTTATTTTATAACAATTATAATGCCGAATCTTCCTTTTGTCCCATCATCATTAAATAAGCTTTTAGGAAAGGTTCTATATCTCCATCCATAACGGCATCAACATTTCCTGTTTCGTGTCCAGAGCGCACATCTTTCACTAATTTATATGGATGCATTACGTAATTACGGATTTGACTTCCCCATTCAATTTTCATTTTACTTGCTTCAATATCTTCACGTTGTGCCATTTGTTTTTGTAATTCAATTTCATATAATTGAGACTTAAGCATTTGCATAGCTCGTGTTCTATTATCTTGCTGAGAACGTGTTTCGGAACATTGTATTTGTATTCCAGATGGTTTATGAAATAACTGTACTTTAGTTTCAACCTTATTCACATTTTGTCCGCCAGCTCCACTAGATCTTGCTGTTGTAATCTCTATATCGGCTGGGTTGATATCAATTTCTATTGAATCATCCACTAATGGATAAACGTAAACCGAAGCAAAACTAGTGTGTCGTTTGGCGTTGCTATCAAAAGGAGAAATCCGTACTAATCTGTGTACTCCATTTTCTCCTTTAAGCCAACCAAAAGCATAATCACCCTCAATCTCAATGGTTACAGTTTTTATCCCAGCAACATCACCATCTTGTAAATTGAGTTCCTTTACTTTAAAACCACTTTTTTCAGCATACATTAGGTACATGCGCATTAGCATACTAGCCCAATCACAAGATTCCGTTCCGCCAGCTCCAGCCGTAATTTGAAGGACAGCGCTTAAGCTATCACCTTCTTCAGAAAGCATGTTTTTAAACTCTAACTTTTCAATTGAAGTAATGGTTTTTTCATAACGTGCTTCCACGTTTTCCATAGGTGCTTCATCTTCTTTGTAGAATTCGTAAATGACTTCTAAATCTTCATAAAATGTTTTAGCAGCGTTGAAATCTTCAACCCAACTTTTTTTCTCTCGTATGGAGCGCATTACCTTTTCTGCTGCTTTGGAGTCATTCCAAAAATTTGGGTCAAAAGTTTGCTCTTCTTCGTTGGCGATTTCTATAAGTTTGGCATCTAAGTCAAAGATACTGTCTAAGTGCGTCTAGACGGGAATTAAGATCTTTAATTTGATCTGATGTTATCATAAATAAGACTAATTTTTACAAATATAAGTTGCTCTATTAAAGTGCCATAATTTTAAATGGAAATTTTAGTTATAATTAATATATTAGCTTTAGCATTTTACTTAAAATAATTTTACCGTGAAACAAATTCTGGTAGTCTTTTTCTTTCTTCCCATTGATGTTATCCTCCCAAAAAAGCAATAAATCCAACGAAAAATATTGTTTGATTTGAACCATTTAAATTAGTAGAAGGGAATAGCAAGAGACAATATGGGTTGATGATTAAAAAAATTAAGATTAAAAATTCTCCCAAAATATTCTTGATGGTTCACCAATTGGGAGAAATAGATTAAATTCGAATTTCACCAATTAGTACTAATTTCTTATGTTTTAGATTCGTGAAAATTCTTATAATTCCTGTCAAAAAAAATTAAATAAAGTATAAAATAATGATAATAGATCTAAGAAGCGATACAATTACAAAACCAACAAAAGGTATGTTAAATGCCATGCTAACAGCAAAAGTCGGAGATGATGTATATAAAGAAGATCCTTCAGTGAATGCTTTGGAAGAACGATTGGCAGATATGTTTGGAATGGATGAAGCCTTATTTTTTCCAACAGGAAGCATGGCAAATCAAGCCGCTTTAAAATTACATACAAATCCAGGAGAACAAGTTATTTGTGACAAATATGCGCACATTTATAATTATGAAGGAGGAGGAGCGTCTTTTAATAGCGGAATCTCATGCAAACTTATCGATGGACATCGAGGAATGTATACCGCTGAGCAAGCTGCAGCATCTATAAATCCTCCAGATTTTTACCATAGCCCTTTAACGTCCTTAATTGCCATTGAAAATACAACAAATAAAGGAGGAGGAGCATGTTGGGAGTTTGAAGAGCTAAAGCGGATTAGAAAAGTAGCAGATGACAATAACTTAGGTTACCATTTAGATGGAGCACGTTTGTGGAATGCTTTGATTGCTAAGAATGAAAACCCAAAACCGTATGGCGAATTATTTGATACTATATCTGTGTGTTTGAGTAAAGGGTTAGGTTGCCCAATGGGTTCTGTACTTATTGGAAATAGTGATTTAATGAAAGGTGCCATTAGAGTCCGAAAAATTTTAGGTGGAGGAATGCGACAAGTTGGTTTTGCAGCAGCAGCAGGTCTTTACGCTTTAGATGACCATTTTGAGCGTTTGGAGGAAGATCATAAAAAAGCAAATGAAATAGGCGAGGTGCTTCAGACTTTAAGTTCAATCAATAAAGTAGAACCTATTGAGACTAACATTGTCATTTTTGAATTAAATGATAGTGTAGATGAATCACAATTCCTTCAAAAGTTGAAAGAAAAAAATATACATATTATAGGTATGGGTAGCAATAAACTACGTATGGTGACGCATTTAGACTACAACGATTCAATGCACAATAAGCTTCTAGCTACGCTGAGAAAACTCTAGCTTAAAAGGTGAAAATATACCCATTAACGAGTATATTTAGTGTTTTATTTAATTAACGGTAATTTTGCAAAACCCTAAATTACAAAAATGAAGCTGAGTATATTAATACCGATGTATAATGCCAGCGCCTACATTGGCAATTGTTTAGATAGTCTTTTAATGCAAAACCTGCCACAAGATGACTACGAAATCATTGTAATGGATGATGGCTCTAATGATAACTCCGTAGCCATTGTTAAGGGATACCAAAAAATAAATAAAAACATTCTTCTGCACCAAGAACCTAATTCAGGTGCCTATTCAACCCGAAACAAGTTATTAAAATTGGCAACTGGCACGTATGTGTATAATTTAGATGCTGATGATTATATCGTTCATAACTGTTTGTGTGATTTGTTACAATTTTCTGAAGATAAATCAATTGATATTATTGGTTTTAAAACGAAAGAAACTAAAGTTCTCAATCTAAAAGAAATAGAAGAACCAATTAATAATAAAGATTTTGAAATTAGCTCAGGCCCATCATTTATCGAGAAGCATAGAAAGCTGAGACATGAGATTTGGTGGTATTTTATAAGAAGAGATTTTTTACTGAATAACCATATGGCATTCAGCAAAAATGAATATAATGCTGATGTGGTGTTTACTTTAAAAGCCTTATTGCGGGCAAATAAAATTGCTTATTTACCAATATCCATCCATCGTTATGTGCAAACACAAAATTCACTAATGAGAAGTAAGGATTTTGAGATTATATCCAATCGCCTTAAGTACATGCAAATGATGATTATTAATAAGAGTAAACTTATTAATGAAGTGAATAAAAGTGAAAAATTTGATGCTATTGTTTTAATTGACAATCTTACCCACCGAAGAGATGTTTTTGTGTTTTTCAATATATTAAACATGATAAGAAATCCTTTTCATCATAGTCATATCAAGAAAAAGATAGAAGCTTATAAGCAAGTAGAGGCTTACCCTATCAAAAATTTTATAGGAAAGGAATACCATTCTTTTTTATATCGTTTTTTACTATATGTTGTGAATAAAGAAGAACTTCTTTTTCCTATAATTAAATTGAAAAATTTATTTTTTAAAACAAACAGATCTTCTAATAAAACAGTGATAGTATGAAACTTAGTATTATAGTTCCTGTTTTTAACGTTGAAAAACATTTGAGAAAATGTTTAGATAGTCTTTTGGATCAGGACATTAATAAATCGGAATATGAAATTCTGATTATTAATGATGGTTCTACAGACGGTTCTTTAGATATTGCCGAGGAATATGTAGCAAGATTTTCTAATATTATGGTACATACCAAAGAAAATGGAGGTGTTGGTAGTGCTAGAAACAATGGGTTGGACAGATCTAAAGGAGATTATGTTTACTTCATTGATCCTGATGATTATTTAAAACCTAATGTATTAAGGCTTCTTTTGGATACAATAATTTCCTATAATCTTGAAATTTTAACTTTTTCCTGGACATCTTTTTTTGATGGAAAATCAAAAAAAATAACCCATGAGCCGGCTGTTAAAGGAGATGAATGTGTACCGTTATCACAAATAATGACAGGTATAGATTATATCGCAGAGCACAAATACAAAAGTTCAGTTTGGTGGTATTTTGCAAAACGTTCATTTCTAGTTAAATCTAAAGTCAGATTCATTGAAGGACGTTGGATGGAGGACGCTATATTTACAACTCAACTGTTTTTAAAAGCGAATACTATTGCAGACTTTCCATTGAATGCTCATCGTTATAGAGTGGCACCTGGCACAGCGATGACAAGTAAAAAGCCTAGTCATTATAAAAAGTTAATAGGTGATATTCACAATGCTATCTTTGTTTTTGATGAGATTGTTAACGATTTGAAAATTGAAAAAGTTAATCATGCTTGTATTGAGCGCATCAAAACAAGACAACAAGCATTTGTATTCTTTTTATTGGTTAGAATGATAAAATCTACAATGAATTTTGATGAGGTTAGATTAAAAATAGGCTCTATAGGTTCAATTGGTGCATATCCACTTAATTCATTTATCGGCGAGGATTACAATTTATTTGTATATCAAGTTATAGCACCTTTGCTAAATACTAAATCCAGATTCTATACATGTTTTAGGCTTTTTAATCCTTTTTTTAAATTACGATATAAGCTAGCTAAAAATATAGACTAAGTTATAAATAGAATAGTTTATAAGGAAACTCTGTGGTAAAAGATATGACAAAAAAAGACGGCAAATTTGCCGTCTTTTTTAGTTATTATAATCTATGGAATATTAGTAGTTATAGTAGCAATAATTCAAGTTGAAGAAGCAGTACCAGTGTCTGTAACACTTAACAACTGGAGGTGTATATTCACAAAGTTCACCACCTTGAGAACTGTTTCCGCTTACTACTGTGAAAATACCTTTTTCGTAACCAGGTCCAATCGCTTCGTGGCAATTTGTTTTAATTTTAGTGTAATAGCAATGGTTTATATAAATATATGCATATTTACCAATAGTGCCATTAGCGTTAGAACCGCTGAATGTAAAATCCTCTCCTGGATGTACATAACCATCAAAGATTTTTGTTGCATAACAAGTATTTTCATAACGTTGGTATACCTTTACTCTTTTAGAACAGTACCAATCATAATTTAAAGTTAGGTCAGTAATTTTTCCTGTACAGTCATTACACTCTTCAGGAGCAACTTCTAAACGGAAGTTAAAGTCAATTAGCCATAAGCGTTCTCCAGTATTAGGATCTGTTAACCAACCCCAAGTACTTAAACCATATTCGCCTACGTTAGAATCGTAGTTTGCTCCACCAGGACCTACATGTGCACCAAAATTAGGTGTGTTTGGGTCATTAGGATCAGGACGTTGCTCTAGTCCAAATGTTCCTTCTTGAGGACAATCTCCACTTGCAGTAATTACACTGTTAGCTGAATCAATTATGTAGAAGTTCATGTCTTCTTCGTCTGATGCATCTCCAGCAGTACCTTCTTTTTTATGCTCGCCGCCTAAAGCAGACCATTCAGCCCAAGTTTTCTTATCTTTAAGCCATACGTTTACTTCAACAACACAAGTTCCTGAAATAGTAGTACCAACGATACTTGCTGTACCGTTTTGGTATTCAGTAAATACTAAGTTGTCACCATCAGCTGCAGCATAGTAAGTGGATGCATCAAAATAATCTGAAACATCTGGTGTTTCAGACCACCAGAAATTTGCGGTTGGTTGTTGGGAGCTAAAAGGTGCTCTGTCTGCATCGATGACGGTGTAAGTTTCCAAAACACCTCCGCCATTTGTAGTGTTTGCCATAGAAATACTTACAGCACCTTCGTTAATCATGGCTTCACTGTTTTCGGTAAAGGTCAACTCTTTGTCTTCCTGTCCGTCTGATACCAAGATCTCATCCTCAAATCTGATTTCGTTTTCTTCTAGTGTAGAATCCTCAGATGTAGATTCATTTTCACAAGAGGCGAATATTACTAATACCTGTCTCTTATACACATCTCCGAGCCCACGAGACCGAGGCTGATCT
>CAJXVG010000160.1 GCA_913061495.1 uncultured Winogradskyella sp. | reverse complement strand
ATCTACACGTAAGGAGTCGTCGGCAGCGTCAGATGTGTATAAGAGACAGATTCTGTCGTATTTAGATTTAAAGGATTCGTCTTTAGTTTTAGGAAAATGCCATAAGACTTGCATAAAAAATTCACGCCAAATTAGCTCTTGCCAAAAGATTTCGTTTTTTTCAGCAATAGCCTTTTTCATCATTTTACGTATGCTGACTGTACCGAACCGTAAATGAGGTCCCAAACGCGATGTATTATCTTTAGCAGGAAAATTACGTGTAGCTTCGTACTCTTGAATTAATGTGGGAGTAACCTCATATGTTTCAATTTCTTGTGAAGATGTTGTAAAACCTATATCAGATAGGCTTAAATTTGGTAAGCTTGTATTTTGGATTAAATTGAAGAGATAATCATTGGTATAATATATTTTAAGGTCATAATTTTTGAAGTTTTCTTTCCAAGTTTTCATGTAAGGAGTATAAACAACATAGGGATCTCCATCTTTTTTTACAACTTCATTTTTTTCAAAAACAACTTGGTCTTTATAAGTTTTAAACTCAATATTATTATCATTTAAAAGCTGCTTAATTTTGTGATCTCGTTCTCTTGAATAAGGCTCGTAATCGTGATTTGTATAGACGGTTTCAATTTCATGTTTTTTAATAAGATCTTTAAATATATCCTTAGGTTTTCCATGGTAAAGTGCAATACTACTGTTGTTTTCGTCTTGCAAAGTTTTGCGCATCTTCTGTAGCGTATTGTGTATAAAAGTTACTCGAGCATCATCTTCAGGAAGATTCTCTAAAATCTCTAAATCGAATATAAATATTGGTAAAATCTTATGCTTGCCTTTTAATGCTTCAAAAAAACCAACATTATCATCTAATCTTAAATCTCTTCTAAACCAAAAAAAGTTTATTTTATTACTCATGTAATTATGTGAATTTCTGTTGAATTTTACTGCGCTGAATAACTTTAATTATTAATATTTTCCGAATAATTCTTCAAGTTTTGTTGTTCTGTAATTGAATATTTCTTCAAGTTTTGGCTT
This sequence comes from uncultured Winogradskyella sp., assembly GCA_913061495.1. Classification (GTDB taxonomy): domain Bacteria; phylum Bacteroidota; class Bacteroidia; order Flavobacteriales; family Flavobacteriaceae; genus Winogradskyella. The sequence goes on along the minus strand of CAJXVG010000160.1, from coordinate 5,817 downwards.
TACCAAGATAGGATGCATTATTTGGCCTAATATTCCCATGGGTAATTTATAATCAATTATGTCTTCCATTTCTACACCTCCTTCAATTTCTTTTATAAAATGCTTATGATGCCATAGCACATAAGGTCCAAAGCGTTGTTCGTCCACAAAATATTCTTTGTCCTTAACATGTGTAATTTCCGTTACCCATTTCGTTTTTAAACCTAAAATGGGAGTTACAATATATTGAATAATTTGTCCAGCAAACATTGGTCTATCTGCTTCGGAAACAATATTAAAACCCATATAATCTGGAGTAATGGTTTTTAAGTTTTTAGGGCTGGATAAAAATTTCCAAGCAGTATCAACAGAAATAGGAAGATTTTGCTTCTTATGTAAGGTGTATATTTTCATTATTTTAATTTGATTTTAGTTGTTATAAGAAATATAGCCGTTGAGAGAAGTGGCTATGCACAACCAAATTAGATAGGGTAAAAGCAAATGTTTCATTTTACTTAGCTTTTCATCCCCAAAACTGATATAAAAATATAATATTGTTAACGTAAGAACCACAAGGTTAAGTAATGCCCAATTAATTAAATGCTGATTAAAAAACAGATAGTTCCAGCTTATATTTAAAATCAATGCCAAAACATACACAGCAATGACATGTTTTGATTTTCTAATTGTAAAAAGGAAAGTAAGATATACAGAGAAGCATAGCATAATTACTGCCCAAGTGGCTCCAAAAACCCAACCTGGTGGTGTCCATGGTGCTTTGATTAAATGAGAATACCATTCGCCAGAAACTGTATCTCCCATAAACCAATTGCCAATGGCTAATCCACCGAAATTCAACATTAAAAATAATACGAAGAGAAATAATTTCTTCATAACATTACTGTTTTATGTGCGACGTAATGCGAGGATTCATAGGCTTGGTAATAGGATAGAAATAATCAATAAATTGGCCTTCTGGATTAATCAAATATTTTTGAAAATTCCATTTTACCTTTGAATTTTTATGACCATTGATGACTTTTTTAGTTAACCATTTATAAAGTGGATGACGGCCACTCCCTTTTACATCAACTTTTTCTGTGATTGTAAAAGAAACACCGTAATTGACCTCGCAAAATTCTTTAATTTCATCTGCATTACCAGGTTCTTGTTTCCCAAACTGATTACATGGTACTGCAATTACTGCTAATTTATCTTTGTAAGTCTCGTGTAGTTTTTGAAGTTCTCTGTATTGAGGAGTATAGCCACATTTTGAAGCTACATTAACAAACATAATATATTTTCCTTTGTATTGAGATAAGTCCAAGCCTTCACCATTCAACTTATTGATATTAATATCATAAATAGATTCTGATGCGTTTTGAACGATATCTTTATCCGAAACAGTCAATGTACCCACAAATGTTTTAAATGGATTCATAAGTTATAACTTAAAACTAACAATTCCACAATCCATTTCAAAAATTTGTCCTGATAGTGAAGCTGCTTTATCAGATAATAAGAACGTTGCCATTTCTGCAACTTCCTGAGGTTCTAAGTATTTTTTTAATGGATGGCGATCTAACATTTTTTCAACCATTTTATCATTTCTCAATAATTTTGAAGCCAATTCAGTATCTGTAACCGTTGGTGCAATAGCATTTACGCGTACTGTTGGAGCCAGTTCCGCACCTAATGATTTTGTTAAACCTTCTACTGCAGATTTTGAAGCTGCCACACTTGAATGAAACGGCATACCTAATTTAGATGCTACTGTGCTGAACAACAAAATAGATGGTTTGTTTCCTTTTTTCAAAATGTCCAAATATTTCTGTATTACTTTAACAGCACCAATCACGTTGATATCAAAATCATTTTTAAAATCGTTTATACTTAATCTGGATATTGGCTTTAGATTTATGCTTCCTGGGCAATATACTAATCCGTCTGCAGACTCAATTTCTGGCAATTTGTCATTGAGCACGTCACAACTATGATGAGTTAGATTCTCATTATCTTCTTCAGGAGAAGTTCTGCTTATATTTATAACTTTATGGGAAGAAAGCAAGGCTTTGATTATTGCATTACCAATACCCTTGCTTCCTCCTACTACAATAATGGTTTTCATTTTGTTTATTTAGGGTTTAAGCACGGCCTTTTAAACGTTTTTCGATTTTTCTTTTAATTACCGTAAGACGTTTCATTAAGTCCATTAACCTTTCGTCCTTTTTTTTCTTATAGACTTCGTTAACGCCTAATATTAAGCCTTTCACCTCTCGGGCGGCTTCTATTCTATCACTAGTAGTTTTAAATTTTAATTTTCTGTTTTCAAACTCTAGAGCTTTTTCTACTGTTTCCATAGTTTAATTGTTTAAATAATTTTGTAGTTCAATAATTTTTGAAGGTGTGTTAAATTCTCCTCCATAATATGTAGTTATTGTTGTAGAAGTGTCGTCTTTTACACCTCGAGAGGCGACACACAAGTGCTTAGCATCTATGACAACAGCAACATCCTCTGTCTCTAAAACAGTTTTAAGTTCATTTGCGATTTGGTTTGTAAGTCGCTCTTGTACCTGTGGGCGTTTTGCGTAATATTGAACAATGCGGTTTAACTTTGAAAGGCCAATAACTTTTCCTGAAGATTTGTATGCAATATGTGCTTTACCAATAATAGGCACAAAATGATGCTCACAATTAGAATAGAAAGTAATATTCTTTTCTATAAGCATTTGGTTGTACTGATACTTGTTGTCAAATAAAGCAATTTTAGGTTTGTTCTTTGGGTTTAGACCCGAAAATATTTCTTCTACATACATTTTGGCAACTCGGTCTGGAGTGCCTTTGAGTGAATCGTCCGTTAAATCTAAGCCTATAACATCCATTATCTCAGAAAATAAAATAGAAATACGTTCTTTTTTATCTTTATCAGACATATTGAAAGCGGTAGCTTTCATAGGTGTATTGAGATTTGTGAATAAATGGTCATCTCCAATATCATTAGTGGTAAATCCATTGAGAGTGTTGCCGTTTTTTTTGGAAATTGTTTCTGTTTTCATAGAATCTTTTTAATGTGCTGTATTTAAGTACTCCAAACTTAAATCAAAGCACGTGTTAACGTTTTGAAATAGAGTTGTTTGCTATTGTTTTTTTTGACTTGAACAGTCAAATCTGCCTTTGTCAAAGGTTGTTTTCTTAAGTGTTTTGTAGCTCTGCCTTGTATAAGTTTTAATCCACATTCTAAAAACTGTTCGGTTTCATTTAGTGGCGCAATAATTCTGTAACCTCATGTTCGTTAAATTATACTGATATACTGAAAGGCTATTGCCTCAACAGGAGTAAGATCTTCCCAAGCCATTTCTATAGCACTACAAATTTTTCTTAATGATAAACTCATATAGTATTGGGATTAGTATGCTCCATATCAAATTTTACTTTCTGGTCTAAAAGCTTATCAAAAAACTTCTTATTTTCCCTAAAATTGGTATTATTTCTAAAATGGATAAATTTACCTTGCGCATGTATGCTAGAACCATTTGTTTTGTATATAACTAACTGATAAAAAGGAATTATCCAAGTAAAATTCTTTAAACCTTTGTTAATCATTATCAAAATACCTTTTGGACGAATTTCAATATTCGCATAATTAATGTCTGACACCAAATTCATCATTGATTTCATATTTGGACTAACATCTTCAATAATCATGCGTTTAGAACCTACACCACCAAGTTTCAATTTCTGTACCAAACTAAAAGGACTGCCAATTAGGTCAGTAATAATTTTTTTGTGTTCAGAATTGTGATGTGTTGTATTTAATATCATAACAATTCAAATCTACAAAATGTTTAATATTTTAATCACATTGTTAAACAAAAATTAACACTATTGGTTAGAATACTTTTTTTAGCCTGAGTTGAGAAAGAAATTTAATTATCTATTTCGTATAAAAAAAATGAGAGAATTTAGGATTTTTGAACCAACGCACCAATCATTCCATTGAAAACAAATGCATGAAATGGTAATACCGAGTACCAATACAACCGTCCCCAAAGTCCTCGAGGTCTAAAAACAGCACGTTGGTACAATTTGTCTTTCACAATTCTAAACTCCAGCCAAGCTTCACCAGGTAAGCGCATTTCAGCAAAAAGAAGTAAGCGTTTTTCATTTTTATCAGCAAAGAGTACTCTCCAAAAATCTAAAGGATCTCCAGCTTCTAAGTAGGTGTTGTGCGTTCTACCACGACGTAAACCAACTCCTCCAAAGATTTTGTCTATATAACCTCTGATTTTCCATAACTTATTGTAGCTATACCAACCGTTGCGACCTCCAATACTCCAGATTTTATCGAGAGTAAATTTCTCGTCCGTAACCTTTCTATATCGGACATCTTTGTAGCAGCCAAATTTTGGAAGCTCTACATGTTTTGACAATTGGCTTTTAAATCTGCCACTACTTACGGCATCTTTCCAGCTGGAAACCACCGCGTTCTGTTCAATTTTTTGAAACGCCAATTCCACAGCGGTTTTATAATCTACTGGCTCGATTCCGATAATTTCATTGATGTTACTTTTTTTTCCAATGACTTCAACTTTCATGCTATCTACCAATGCCGATGCAAGTTGAAAAGAAGTAGAGGTTACAAAAAACAACCAATATGAGGAGAGTTTGGGTGTTAAAACAGGTAGTGTAATAATATAGCGTTTCAACGTTCTAACATCAGCAAAATGTAAAAGAATTTCCTTGTATGTTAGGACTTCAGGACCAAAAATATCGAATGCCTTGTTAAATAGATCCTCTTTTCCTAATCCACCTGAAAGAAACGTGAGAACATCCCTAATGGCTAAAGGCTGAGTTTTAGTATTGAGCCATCGTGGCGTAATCATTATGGGTAATTTTTCAACTAAATCCCTTATAATTTCAAATGAAGCGCTACCGCTGCCGACGATAATTCCTGCTCTAAAAGTAGTTAATGCGTAAATATCGGATTTGAGTGTGTTTTCAACTTGTAATCTCGATTTTAAATGTTTAGAAAGTGAGTTTGCATTAACGATACCACTCAAATAAATAACCTGTTTACAGTTAGTGTCTTCAACTAGTGCTTTAAAATTTTGGGCACATTCTTCTTCGAGCTTCTCAAATTTGCTAGACGATGTTGCCATACTATGAATGAGGTAGTAGGCAGCGTCAATATTCTTAGGAATGTCTGCTTTTTTAGGTTCAAGAAAATCTACTTTGATGAATGTACATTGCGTGTTCTCTTCAATTTCATCAGGAATTCTGCTCATATCCCGAACACAGCACACCAGTTCATGACCGTCTTCAATGATTTGAAGTGCCAAACGTTTAGCAATGTAGCCTGTGGTTCCTGTGAGTAAAATTTTCATTCCGAAGAATTTGCTGATTAGAGGAGTTTGAAATTATTGATTTTCACGTTTTGAGCTTTTAAGTCAAACATTAAATTATAAAGTCCGAAGAAGGTTCGGTTGATATAAATGAAATGCTTGGAACCTCTGTTGCCATTCATATTTCGCAGTTCCGTATTTTTTGAATATTTCTGACCCATTTCTGAAATTTTGTTAAAAAATTCAGCGTCCGAAAAATCAAAGGTTTCAGAATGGAATGGTTGCGTAAACAGGCTTAATAATTTGTGAAACATTTCGCTAAAGAATTTAATTTCATCCTTTGAATCGTCAGGTCTTAAAATTTCAAGTTCGTATAATTTCTGGGTGAAGAATTCTTTGTTTTCAATACTTTTCTTTTCAGCCAATTCAAAATAGGGTACGTAAAATTCCTGTCTCTTATACACATCTCCGAGCCCACGAGACCGAGGCTGATCTC
>CAJXVG010000159.1 GCA_913061495.1 uncultured Winogradskyella sp. | reverse complement strand
CACGTAAGGAGTCGTCGGCAGCGTCAGATGTGTATAAGAGACAGGTGTTGGACTGTTTATGACCAAACTACACATTGAGGCATTAGGAGGTAGTATATCCGTAACGAGTGTTGTTGATGAAGGCTCTACATTTATTATTAATTTTAACTAAGAATACATGGAAGACATTTTTAATATATGCATTGTAGATGATGATGAAATATACAAATTTACCGTTTTAAAAACATTAGAATCATTAAAGCTAAATAAGAAAGTAAAAGTGTTTTCGGATGGAGATGAAGCGTTTAATTTTTTACTGGAAAATTTAAACAATAAAAAAATATTGCCAGACGTAATCCTTTTAGATATAAATATGCCAATAATGGATGGCTTTCAATTTATGGAAGAGTTTATTAAAATTAAACCTAGAGTTGGAAAAAAAATCACCATTTATATGGTCTCTTCCTCAGTGGATCCATACGATTTAAATAAAGCAAAAAGTATTAGTGAAATCTCTGACTATATTATTAAACCTATAAATGCAGATGAATTAAGGAAGATTCTGAGAAACCTCAAGGCCAAAAATGATACAAGTATTTAAAGTTTAGAGTTAATACTTTAATTAAAGGGGTAGTAAAATTAATCTTAACATTATTAATTTAAATTAAAAAAAAAGATAAATGGGAGTTTTTGATAAATTTTTTGGTGATAATTCTAAGTCCAACGATAAAAAAGAGTTGCCTTGGCTACCTTTAACCGAAGTCTCACAATTGGATGCAATTACTGAAAAATCTCAAAACAAAACCCAAATAATATTTAAACATTCTACTAGATGTGGAATCAGTAGAATGGTAATGAATCAATTTGTGGCTACTTATGATGTGGATATTAATGCAGATTTATACTATTTAGATTTACTGAATCATCGGGATGTTTCTAATGAAACGGGATATAAATTTCAAGTGTTACATGAGTCTCCTCAGCTTCTAGTCATTAGAAATGGTAACGCAGTTGCGCATGCAAGTCATGGAGCTATAAATGAGCTTAATTTAGAACAGTTTGATTAATTCTTAAAGCTCCCAAGCTTAGCGATGATGGTAGGGCTCATTCTTTAAAACCGTAAAGCCTCTGTATAATTGTTCAATAAAAAACAAACGAACCATTTGATGTGAAAATGTCATTTTTGATAGACCTAGCTTTCCGTTAGATCTTGCATAAACTGTCTCTGAAAATCCATAAGGCCCTCCAATAACAAATATCAAATTTTTAACACCAGAATTGAGGTGTTTTTGAAGATAGCTTGAAAACCCTATGGAGTCCATCTGCTTTCCGTTTTCGTCTAAAAGGATAAGTAAGTCTGAATTTTGGACTTTGCTCAAAATAAGTTCTCCTTCTTTGTCTTTTTGTTGCGCTTCAGATAGGTGTTTTGTTTTTTTTAGGTCGGGAATAACTTCAAATTGAAACCCAATATAGAAGCCTAAACGTTTTTGGTAGTCTTCAATTAATGCTTTTAAGTTCTTATTGTCTGTTTTGCCAATGGCAATAAGTTTAATCTTCATAATTTCAAAGTTATGCTTTTTTGGAATTTGACATTTAGTTTTTTTACGTTTTAATGTTGCAATCGCTATTTTTACACTAAATAAATACTTCAATGATTTCAAAAGAACAATTTAATAAAGAAATAGATTTAATTATAGCAAATGCTATACGTGAAGACATTGGTGATGGCGATCATAGTTCTTTAGCATGTATTCCTAAAACTGCCCAAGGAAAAGCTAAACTATTGGTTAAAGATAAAGGTGTAATAGCAGGAGTAGAATTTGCTAAACAGGTATTTGCTTATGTGGATGAAGATATGAATGTAGAAACATTAATTGAGGACGGAAGCAAAGTAAAGCATGGGGATATTGTTTTTTATGTTGAGGGAGCTTCCCAATCCATATTAAAAGCAGAACGTTTAGTGTTGAATGCCATGCAAAGAATGAGTGCAATAGCTACCAAAACAAAACATTTTGTTGAATTGTTAGAAGGTACCAATACCAAAATTTTAGATACACGAAAAACAACACCTGGTATAAGAGCTTTAGAGAAATGGGCAGTAAAAATAGGTGGAGGAGAAAACCATAGGTTTGCCCTTTACGATATGATTATGTTAAAGGATAACCATATTGATTTTGCTGGAGGAGTAGGGAAAGCTATTAATTTGACGAAGCAATATTTAAAAGATACAAATAGAAATCTTAAGATCATAGTAGAAGCTAGAAACCTTGAGGAAATAAAAGAAATTTTAAACTGTGGAGGAGTGTATCGGATATTAATTGATAATTTTAATTTCGAAGACACCAAAAAAGCAGTAAAGCTAATTGGCAGTCAGTGTTTAACAGAATCTTCTGGTGGAATTAATGAAAATACATTAAGAAAATATGCAGAATGTGGTGTAGATTATATTTCTTCAGGTGCATTAACACATTCTGTATATAATATGGATTTAAGCTTAAAAGCAGTGTAACTCCATATCATTTTCTAAAACTGTAAATTCAATATTTATTAAATTTTGAATTAAAACTTTCTACCAAACATGAGTGAAGAGATTGAGGAAAAGTTAGAAAAAATACCAGTAATTAATATTCTTGTGAGATTTTTTAAACAAGTTAAGTTACCAGGTTTTGAGGGCTTATCCTTCTATGATTTATTAGAACTTTATATATATGGCATTATTAAGGGAGCTTTGACCACACGTGCTAGTGCAATTTCTTTTAGTTTCTTTACCGCTATTTTCCCTTTCTTATTATTTGTAATTATTGTAATTCCTTATATACCTATAAAGAACTTTAAAGTTGATTTTGAACAATTCTTAGATTCTTTCCTGCCTCCACAAACATCAGATTTTTTCTTTGATTATATTTTTCAGGATATAAGCCAGAATACAAGTGCTGGTTTGATTTCTACGGTTTTTATTTTATCCGTTTTTCTAATGGCAAATGGTGTTAATTCTGTTTTTTCTGGTTTTGAAGGGTCTTATCATAAACAATTGTACCGAAATATAGTAAGGCAGTATTTATTTGCACTTGGTATCGCTTTGATTTTGGCGATGATTTTAATTATAACAGTTACCCTTTTTGGGTATATACAAATTTATCTCACACAATCGGTTGAGGAGGCTGCTAAAGGAGAAAACCAAGTCGATTCTGTATTGTTAGATGTTGCAAAATATCTGCTCTTTGTGATTATGATTTATTTTGGGACCGCTACATTATATTATTTTGGTACCAAGGAAGGAAAGCACTCCCGTTTCTTTTCAGTAGGTGCGCTACTAACTACAATTCTCATTATGCTTATATCTTATTTGTTTGGTATTTACATTCAAAATTTTGGAAGATATAATGAGCTTTATGGCTCTGTTGGAGCATTATTGATTTTACTGTTGTACCTATGGCTCAACTCTAATATATTGCTATTGGGTTACGAGTTGAATGCATCACTTCAATATTTAAGAAAGAACCCTAAGAATGGTGGATAGTGGTAAATAAATCATTAATTCATAGCATTCTTTGGGAAGTTATCTAAGCAACGATAGTGACTATTAATCAGATTTTTTTTATGGAAACTGTTTTAGAAATTCTTCTCGACGACGTATTGAAATGGGCACTTTTTCATTGTTAGACATCACTACATAACTCTGCTTGCCTTTAAAGTATTTATTTACATGTTCTAAATTGATTAAATACGATTTATGAGTTTTAAAAAAATTGTTGTCGGCAAGTAATTCCTCATAAAACTTTATCGGTTTAGAAACCATAAACTTAGAATTTAAAGTAAAAATGTGTGTATAACTGGTGTCTGCTTCTAAATGAGTGATATTTTCAACCTTCAATGTTTCAAAACCTGTTAAAGATGGTATTGTGATTACTTTTTTTCCACTGACTTTTAGGTTTTTAAATAAATTTTGAAGCTGATGTTCTATGTTTTTATGCTTTAAACTTGTTTTTATGCGTTTAATAACATCATTGAAGTCGTTACTGTCAATAGGTTTTAATAAATAGTCAAAGGCACTGAACTTAAAAGCTTTTATTGCATATTTGTCAAAAGCAGTAGTAAATATTATTTTAAAATTTATGTCATCTAATTCTTGTAAGAAATCAAAACCAGTTTTAGAGTTAATTTTAATATCCAAAAACACCAAATCTGGCTGCAATTTTGGAACAGTTTTAAGTGCCTCTTCAACAGAGTTTAAAGTTTCTAGTACATTAAATGTATTAGGATGTTGATTAATTAAACTCAGAATTCGATCAATGCAGTGAGCTTCATCATCTATTATTACGGTTTTTATCATGTTAAAAAGCGAGTTGCATTGGGAGTGAAACATTTATTCTTGTACCTTGGTTTTTATCAATAATAGCAATAGTGCCGTTGGTGTTGTTTAGTTTGTTGATTATTTCAATTCTACTTTTAGTAATAGCTATACCCATTGATTTTGAGGTGTTGGCATGAGATTTTTGCCTGCCAATGCCGTTGTCATCGACACTACAAAGCAACATTTTTTTATCAGCTTTAAATGAAATGTTTACTCGTCCAAAATTCTTTTTTTTGGATAAACCATGAATGATGCTGTTTTCAATAAATGGCTGAAGAATCATTGGTGGTACCAATATGTTTTCTGGGTCTAATTCTTTATCAATAGAAATTGTATAGTTAAATGCGTTATTAAAACGTTTGCGCTCAATATCCATGTATGTTCTTAAAAGTATTATATCTTCACTGAGCAGAATCTCTTTTTTTTCAGAATTTTCTAAAGTAAGACGCATTAATTTGGCAAATTTACTAAGGTAATCACTAGCAGATTTTGTGTCGTTCTTTAGAATATAATCACCAATAGAGTTTATTGAGTTAAATATAAAATGAGGATTCATTTGTGAACGTAAAGCTTTTAATTCTGTATCTGAAACCTTAGCGTTAAATTCTGCCTCTTTAGATTTCGTAACAGCACTTTGTTTTCTTCTATAAAGGATAAATCCTATTATAGATGCTGCAATAAGACCACTTCCACCAATAATGGATGCATTTTTAACTGATTTTTGATGTGTTATTTCAGCTTCTTTAATTAATTGTTCCTTGTCGTGAGTAGCTTTTAGAACCATAGCTTTTTTATCGTATTTGTACTTAGATTCTATTTTGGCTATTTCTTCTTTTTTTTCTATGGATAAAAAACTGTCCCTTAGTTTTGTGGCTTTTTTGAACTCATGGTATGCAGTTTTATGCTCATTTAATTTTGCTCTTAATTCCGAAAGGTAAAATAAAGTCTCTGCTTGAGTTTTAATAGTATTGGTTTCTTTGGCATATTTCAAAGCTTCTTCAAAATGAAACTTTGCATTATTTAACTGTTCATTATTGCTTTCGGGATTTTCTAAATATGCAACTCCGATGTTTTGATGAACAATGGATAGATTATAAGTGTTGTTCAGTTTTTCATAAAGTTTTATTGAATTTTTGAGTTTGTCAATAGCTTTGTCATAATTTTTAAGATTAATATGGGTTATTCCTATATTGGTCAGTGCGCTTGCAATACCATTGTTGTTATCTATTAGAGTCATAAGATTAAGTGCTTCAAAATAATATTCTAAAGCTTTTTGAGATTCACCAGTAATATCATATAGGTTACCGATATTTGTGAGTGCATTGGCAGTACCTAAATCGTAGTTTAGTTTTCTACATATTTTGAGACTTCGGTTATAATATTTTAAAGCAAGGTCTGTATTTTCTAATCTATTATAAAGAAGCCCAATATTAGTTAATACGCCTGCATAGCCTTGATTATTAGTTTTGTGGCGTGTTTCATAAAGTTCAGCAGCTTTTAAGTAAGTATCTAATGCTTGAGTATAAAGAGACCTGTACATTTGGTTTATACCAATACTATTAAGTACTGCACCCATTAAGGCACTGTCCCTTTCTTTTTCAAAAATATTATAGGCTTTGTTGTTGTATTGATTTGCTTTTTCGTAATCCGATTGCCCAAAGTAAATAAGTCCTTTATTAAAAGTGATTTTACCTATTTCTTTCCAGTTTTTTAATTCAGTTTGTATAGTCGTTGCCTTATTGTACATAATCATTGCCAATGAATCTTGTGAAATATTATGGAGATTTTGTGCTTTGCTCTTGTAGGCTGCGGCAAGTTGGGGCTTTTTATTTAGCTGTTTTGCAAGTTGTATGGCATCATTGGCTAAATCGATACCTCGTCGAGGATTTACGATGTTGTATTCTGACGCCAAAGCATTAAGTGTATTAAGCCTCTCTGAATCTTGAAGGGTTTGTAACTTCAATTGAGCTTCAAGAGAATCTATCTTTTTTCGTTGAGAATAGCTTGAAAAAGAAAATAAAAGTACAATGAGGTATATAAAATACTTCATATAAGGTAATTTGAATGATTAATAGCAGATTAAAAATAGTGATTAATTTTTAAAAGAGTATGAAAATATGACGTTAATATATTCATAATCAACGATAATAAATTGATGATAGTTTTTTTTGTTTAAGATAGATAGCTTCATGCACAACTTAATTTTCTTTAAAAAACAATTGCCTAGCGAATGCTAAAATTTTAAGATCATGAAATCAATATTAAGGTTGAATAAAGTAATGCTATTGTTCATAGTAACAGTTTTTTTAATCCCCTCAATAACTTGGTGTCAGCCTAAGAGGATTAAACCTCCCAATAGAGACTCTAAGGTAAAAAGCGCAGATCAGTTTGTTAACAATAGCTTTAGGCTTTATCATAAAGTGTTTGTGTATGATAGTTTAATGCGTGCTGGTGTTGATGTTCCGCCAGAAATAGAAGAAGAGTTAGTAGAGCGAGCGCAACAAGATGCAGATAGTTTATTGCAGGCAGTACCAAGTGTTATAGATGATATAAGCGATGCATCTTTTTTGAGGCAGGCAAGGGCCTGTCTCTTATACACATCTGACGCTGCCGACGACTCCTTACGTGTAGATC
>CAJXVG010000158.1 GCA_913061495.1 uncultured Winogradskyella sp. | reverse complement strand
GGTCTCGTGGGCTCGGAGATGTGTATAAGAGACAGATTCTCGACCTTTCTGTAAAAAATCAGATGCGATTTGATTTTCGTTACTCGATAGTTTTTTCGAGTTTGTTCAGCCGATTTTCCAATCAGATAGTTGTCCGCAATAAATTCAATCTCTCCAATTATCAAGTCGTAATATCTGTCGGCTTGTTCTTTAGACCATTTGTGAAAAGTATAAACCCAAATATCATTTAAATCATCAATCGCTTGTTTACTTATTCGGTATTGGTTTTTACTCATAAGTGTTTGCGATGTAATTCAGTCAGGTTTTGTTTTGGGTCAAAATTTTCAATAAAACCACTATTTTCTCCGACTTCGAGAGCTTTAATTAATTCTCTTTCTTTTTTTTCTTCGCGTTCCAGCAAACGTAATGCAGAACGAATAACTTCACTTACCGAACCATATCTGCCTGAATTTACTTCTTCTCTGATAAAATCCTCAAAATGATTTCCGAGTGATATTGATGTGTTTTTTCCCATTTTGACTAAAATTTTACTCAAATATACCAAATCTTGGTAACGTAGCCAAATTGCACCCAACGGTTTTGTATATGATACGTTGCGTGGTTTAGCACGTAATTTAGCAAATAAAAACCGAATAGAAAATCCGCGAGGATTTTCGTAAGTAGGCTAGTACTAGCAATGGATTTTATACGTTGTTACCACACGTATTTTATCTCAAATAACCCAATTCCCTTAATTCCTCATATCTTTTCGGGATTTCAGAAATGGCTTGTTCGCTTAACAATTCTGAAGTGTTATTTTCATAAATTTTAAAGGAACCTGTTCCGCTTTTGCAAGTACTTACTTTTTGGTTACTATCTCTTAATTTATATATTTTTTTCCATTCTGCTTTGGTCAACAATTCGTCTTTCAGATACTTTATCATATCACGAGCAGTTTTGTATTTCCTATTTTCTTTATATTCTTCAATCCTTTGTTTGTCCCTAAAATCTGAATAAATTAATGCATCAGCAACATAAAGTTGAACGTGGACGTTAGGATATTCCAAAAGTTGCCATAAAAGTTCGTCACGACCTAATAATTCAATAACAGCCATTCTTCGGTCAGTTGCTCTTCCAACAGTTGAATATTCGCAAATCCATCCATATTCATCATAAGTTCCAACACCAAGCAATCTATAGTATGCTTTTAAAATTCTTTTAGGTTCTTTAGTACTCAATTTCAGACTATCAGGAAGATTTGGCAAATATGAGTGAGCATATTCTAACCACAATTTTTTGTCAAAATAATTTGTGTTTGTTTCTTTGGATGTATTTGATATTTGACTTCTGTATTCTAATACTTTATCGTTAAAACTTATTATTTTAAAATCCGCAACAAGTCCTTGTTGGACGTATTTATATTCTAATAATAAACTGTCTTTTCGTTCGTAAGTATAATGACCTTCGTTTGAATTACTGAACACTTTAAGTTCTTCCCAATTCAACGACTTTAGTAAGTCTGAAGTGAGCATAGGTTTTTCAACATTATTTTCGGATGGGAAATTTCCGAAATCCAAATTTTGAGCATTCAACATTAAATTGAATACTAAAGTTAAAATGATGAAACTGGTTTTTCTCATATGTGTGGTAACGTGTTTGTATATGGCAAGTAGCGGGCAAATGGGCGAGTACCTTTCCGCCAAACACAAGCCAATTTTTTGTTTTTGAGTTTTACCTTTTTTTGTTCTAAACGACTAAAACAAAAATTGGCGACTGACTAAAAATACACAAAATTTTTGGACTATAACCAATCCCCGCTATTTGCTATATACGGTGTTGTGCAACGTTTTTTTACTCTACAGTTCCAAATTTAGTAAAGAATTTATTTCGTCCGTTGTCATCATAAACATATGGGTTTGAAAATTTATTATCCCAATCTGATTTGATTGTTTTAAAGTCAGAACCTACAAATTTTTCTAATTTGGATTTTTTAACGTCAATCGAATAGGTTTTTGTTTTGTACGGAATTTTGATGTTTACCTCATTTAAATAATCAAGTTTTTTCATCAATTTAACTGAACCGTCAACCATTGCTTTTTTAACTGCTTCCCCTGTTTCCCAATACGTTTCCCACATTGATTTCGATAAACTGGATTGAGGATTTACTTTTTTATATTCATTGTAATCTTTAACATACTCAATAGTTGCTTTCCCATTATCCAATTCGACATTTTTTATTGAACCACCTGCACGCAATCTTGAAGCTTCTAGTTCAAGTTTTTGAAGTTTTTCATTTTTTGGTTTAGTTTCTGTCTGAGTATTTTTTTCTTTGGAATTTTTGTCAGATTGAGAATTTTTACAACTGAAAAGTAAAGTCGAAGCAATAACTGTTAATAGGGCTATTCTTTTAATCATAATAAATTATTTTTTAATTGATTTGTTTTTTCGTTTTTATAAATACATTTTGATTATCCAGCACAAAGTAATACATACCTACGGTTGTGAAAAACCATAACAAGTAGGGTTCAAATTCCATTGTGTTTCTAATGAAGATTTCACGAATTAGCCAAAACCAAGCATAAATATTGAAAGCAACAACATAAATTCGTTTTTTTTCGAATGTTGCACAACAATTGGATATACGTATTAACTATATCCACCTTATATGTTGGCTAAGATAACAAATCTTTAATATGAATAAAGCAACTGTTTGTAGCATATGGGTAAAATCGTCTAGTTTAAGAGTGTTGAACTAGCAATTAATGATTATGGAAAAGGAAGTGGATTGCATCCTTTTAGACTAAAATCTTGATACCAACTGTAAATCATTGGTATGTTATTCAATTATTTGCCGAATAATATACGTATAGTAAGTGAATATAATTCGTTAAAAGAAAATGTCTGTTTCCTGACATGGAAACAGGCTTCTTGTAAAGAGTATAACACCATCCGAATGCTATGGATTATGGCAGATGTCATATATATAAAGAGGAAAAACCAAAAAAGCTTTTTGAAAGTTTGAAAAACAGCCAGGTGGAATCTCATGTGACAGGTGTCAAACATAGCAGATTTAACATGAACATGGTCAGTTCATCGAAGGATAAAAGGGTAGGGGGACTTTTATATTATTGCCTATTGCTGGAAAATGGCTCTGATGCTGCTTTAACTTTTCAATTAAGGGGGTTTTAAGAGCTTAAAAGTAATCAAGGCTTGAAAGTGGGCTTTTGACCCGATGGAAAAATAATCAAACGTTTTAATTGGATCAATTCCCTTTTTAATATTTCAATATCCCCTTTTGTGGCCGGTAACAACTGTGGGGCCAATAATTTTTGTGTCGCATATTTACCTGCATCCGCAGCTAGCGATCCAAGAACCGCCTCCTTCACGCCATTTGCTCTAATGCTCTGATTTTGGCCAATCCGCTCCAATTTTTCTTCCATCTTCTGGAGTATTGCTAAAACCTCCTCGTTAGCGGGAACGGATAATTTATCCGTGGTTTTTTCTTCTGTTTTCACTTGCGTCCCATTTACCACCAATTTTATTGGGAGTAAAAAGAGTGTGTTAGGTTTAAATTTTGACAGGTCAGGGAGGTCTTCCAATAAAATCTGTGGAAGAATTTTGGTTTTCAGCTTACTGTTCTTCGCTTTGAACTGAACCGTTCTATCCTTGACATTTATGTCCTTAACCCTGATCCTGCAAACTTCAATGGGTCTTATAAAAGCATAGGTATAGAACTTTATAAAAAGTAAAAGGATAGGGTCTTTCTCTTTGAGGTAATTGAAAATATCGTTTTCGGTCTTACTGGAATAGGTCTTGTGACGTTCTGGTTAGGCATTGAGTTTTTTGATATCCTTTACAAACTTTTCTTGAATAATCTCGTTATAGACCATAACCTGCAGTAAGTTGCTCAAATCCGTTCGATAGTTGTTCCTGTTGCGAGGGACGAACGTGCAAGAACATCGTTCAGATATCTCTGGAACAGATTTTTGTTAAGTTTGTCCCCAGTTGCAATATCGGGATGGTTACTTTCCATCCACTTTAAAAATGAACTGACCTTGTTTTCGTAATCTTTTAAGGTGCTTTCACCAACTACTTTTCTTTTAGTTTTAGACCAAATTGAAAACTTAGGTAATGGTCAATTGATCCTCGATATGTCTTTCTTCATTTTCTGCTCTTGATTTCTCCTGTACCTTTTCTGAAGGTATGTTTTCAGTTTTTGGGCTTTTTTTTCTTTTTGTTCAGTTTCTCATAAAGAGCAGCGTTATCTTTAAAGGATTGTAACCCAGCTTTTGAAGTTTCAGTAGCGTTTTTCTGTAAATGGTTAAAACCTCCAAACGTTCCTCCTTGGTTTTTATTGGTTTGTATTGCCATAGAAAGGTGTGAGTCGTTTTAATTTTCCAGTTTCAGGATGCCTAAATGAGAAATAGACATACCAACGCTTGTTCAAATTCCCTTTGACGGTATAGATTTTAGGTTTGGAAAAAAATTTTTGTTCAGACAAATCGAATGCACTATCGTATTCACTTTCGTATGCAAAAGTAAGAAAATGTTTAATTGAAAACATAAAAAAACGGTTTAGAAAAAATCTAAACCGCTTTATTTCTGGTGTTTACGTTTTGTAGCGAGAACGAGATTTGAACTCGTGACCTCCGGGTTATGAATCCGACGCTCTAACCAACTGAGCTACCTCGCCATAATTTCGGCTGCAAATATATAAACAAATTCAACGGAAGCAAACATTACTTTCTAAAAAAATAAATATTAATCTAAAGTTTTAAACTAAACTATAATTGTATATCTTGAGCGGATAAACCAATCATTTATGGACGATAAAGAAAAATTTGAAATGGAGTTTGTTATACAAGCATCTCCGTCACTTATATACCAATATATATCAACACCTTCAGGCTTATCAGAGTGGTTTGCGGACAATGTAAATTCCCGTGGTGAGCGTTTTACGTTTATTTGGGATGGCTCTGAAGAACAGGCTAAATTGCTCAGTAAAAAAAGTGGAGAACGAGTTAAGTTTAGATGGTTAGCAGACGACGAAGAAGGTTCTTCTAATTTTTTTGAAATTAGAATTCAAGTTGATGAAATTACAAAAGATGTGTCATTAATGGTTACCGATTTCGCAGAGGATGATGAAGTTGATGAAGCCAAGATGCTTTGGGATAATCAAATTTCTAGCTTAAAACAAGTTTTGGGCTCAAGATAATTGAGCCAGTTTGGTAGTATTACTAACACAACTATTATATCTTTGTCTCGATTTAACTCAACAATAAATCGAGACTTTTTTATGCTAAATTTTAACGGAAATATTACACCAAAAGATGAGTCCAAGCTGTCTTTTGAAAATAGGGGTTACAAATACGGAGACGGACTTTTTGAAACTTTAAAAGTCGTTAATGGAAAAATTTTTTTCTGGGAAGATCATTATTTTAGATTAATGGCATCTATGCGAATTATGCGTATGGATATTCCTATGGAGTTTACTATGGAATTCCTCGAAGAAGAAATTTTAAAAACAGTAGAAGCTAATGATTTGTTAAAGACTTCTGCACGTGTGCGTTTAAATGTTGATAGAGGAGAAGGCGGCAAATATTTACCTTCAGGTGCTGCCATAGTACATTTTAATATTAATGCAGAATTACATCTTAATCCTTTTTATAGTATAGATGAAGATGGAAGTTGTATTGTAGATTTATACAAGGATTATTTTATGGCACCAGGTTTATTATCTGGCTTAAAATCAAACAATAAAGCCTTACAGGTAATGGGAAGTATCTATGCTAAGGAAAATGATTTTGATAATTGCTTGGTTTTAAATACTAACAAAAGTGTTATTGAAGCATTAAACGGTAATCTTTTTTTGGTTAAGGATGATAAAATAAAGACTCCACCTCTAGAAGATGGCTGCTTAAAAGGTGTGATGCGAAAACAGGTTTTAGAAGTATTAGCAAAGGATGTTAATTTGTATGTGGAAGAAGCATCAATTAGTCCGTTTGAACTTCAAAAAGCAGATGAGTTATTTATTACTAATGTTGTTAAGGGAATTATACCTATTACCAAATATCGAAAAAAGAATTATGGTTGCGAGTTTGCAAAGACTGTTGTTGGAAAGCTAAATGCCAAACTGAGATTAGCTCAATTATAACTAGGATTTTCGGGTGCATTAGACCAAATGCTATAATCACCACCAAGCTCTACCATTTTTTCTCGCCAAAACGAATTGCACGATTTTGAAATAATATCGTTGTTGTAAATATTCTCTGATACAAGCCAAGCATTAGATTGTAATTCGTTATCCAATTGCTGTTCGTCCCATCCAGAATAACCCAAAAAAAACCTTATGTCATTTTGTGAAATTTGGTTATCATTTATTAGGTTAATCACAACGCCAAAATCACCTCCCCAAAAAATACCATTAGAAATTTCTACACTATTTGGTATAAGCTCAGGCGATTTATGGATAAAGTAAAGGTTATCCTGTTCCACAGGGCCTCCATTATATACTGTAAATTCAGATTCCGTGCCTTCTATCAGGTCTTTAAGGTTGTAGTTTAACGGCTTGTTTAAAATAAAACCAACGGAACCCAAAGCATTATGATCTGCTAACAGAATCACGGCACGATTAAATGATAAATCACCGATTATGGATGGTTCTGCAATTAATAAGTTGCCTTTTTCGGGTTTTGTCATTGGTTATTAATTGATACGTGAACTAAATCTATTATATTTTTAGGAATAAAGCAACTAAATCCAACAGAAATCAACATAAAAAAAACCTGCTCATTGAGCAGGTTTCTATAATTTAAACTAAAAATGTTTTAGTTTACAGCGCTACTTAAGTCAGAACCTGCCTTAAATTTCACTACGTTTTTAGCTTTTATTTTGATAGTCTTACCAGTCTGTGGGTTTCTTCCGTCTCTTGCAGCTCTTCTAGATACTGACCAAGAACCAAAACCTGTCTCTTATACACATCTGACGCTGCCGACGACTCCTTACG
>CAJXVG010000157.1 GCA_913061495.1 uncultured Winogradskyella sp. | reverse complement strand
GAGATCTACACGTAAGGAGTCGTCGGCAGCGTCAGATGTGTATAAGAGACAGCCAGTATTGTTATTTGGAATAAACTGCCAAGTACTGTTTTCAAAACAATCACGATTAGCATCGTTTAAAAGTGAAATTTTTAAATCTCCTATAGCAGAAGATTTTACAGAAGTTAAAGTCCAATTTCCTTTGATTGTTTTTTTAGATTCTCTAACTGTTTTTGATGCGCCACAAGCTAAAAAGCAAATAGCAACGGTAAATATTAAGATTTTTTTCATCATTTTATCTAATTTATCTATTACTAATTTACTCTTTATTTCCAATATCTAATATTTCATTTAATTAAATTCTTAATCCATTTAGATTTTGAAAAAGTAATTAATTGATGTTTTTGAATGTTAGCTAATTTTTAAACCATTTGAAATAATTTCATTATCAGGCTTCACAAACACTAAGTTCCCAGCCTCGTCTTCAGTCATTAAAATCATGCCTTGGCTTTCTACTTCTCTTAACTTTCTTGGAGCGAGATTTACTAAAACAGTGACACGTTTTCCAATAATTTCTTCGGGTTTAAAACTTTCAGCAATTCCAGAAACGATGGTACGTATATCAATACCTGTGTCAACTTTTAAAACTAAAAGTTTTTTAGTCTTTGGCATTTTTGTAGCCTCTATAATGGTACCTACACGCATGTCTAGTTTAGAGAAGTCATCATAGACAATTTCTTTTTTTTGTGGCTCTGTTTTTTTATTGGCAACTTCGTTTGCTTTTTTGCTAGCTTCTAGTTTATCTAATTGTTTTTGAATTTCTGAATCTTCAATTTTTGAGAATAACAACTCACCTTTTCCTATTTGGTGATTAGATGGCAGTAAAACATCTTTTGTTGAAATCTCTTTCCACGTTAGGTCCGAATCAAGTGTAGAATGATTAAGTATATTTTTGAGCTTTATGGAAGTAAAGGGTAAAAAAGGTTCGCATAAAACCGAAAGTGCAGATGCAATTTGAAGCGCAACAAACATAACAGTTTTAGTACGTGCTTCATCAGTTTTTATACTTTTCCATGGTTCTTCATCAGCAAGATATTTGTTTCCCAATCTTGCTAAATTCATAAGCTCTTGACTTGCCTCTCTAAAACGGTAACGTTCTATAGAGCTTGAGATAACAGCAGGATAGGCTTTTACTGTAGCCATCGTTTCTTCATCAATCTCTTTATAAACTGCTGGTTGAGGTATTGTGCCGTTGTAATACTTGTTGGTTAAAACTACTACCCGATTGATAAAGTTTCCGAATATGGCAACTAGCTCATTATTGTTTCTGGCCTGGAAATCATTCCATGTAAAATCGTTGTCCTTTGTTTCTGGTGCATTGGCTGTTAGTGCGTATCGTAAAACGTCTTGTTGATTAGGAAAATCTTTGAGATATTCTGGTAACCAAACAGCCCAATTCTTGGAAGTGGAAAGTTTATTCCCTTCAAGATTTAAAAATTCATTAGCTGGGACATTATCTGGTAGAATATAAGTCCCTTCGGCTTTGAGCATTGCAGGAAAAATAATACAATGGAAAACAATATTATCTTTTCCTATAAAATGAACAAGCTTTGTGTCCTCATCTTTCCAGTAATCTTCCCAAGTTTTGCCTTCGCGTTCTGCCCATTCTTTGGTGGCAGAGATGTAACCAATAGGTGCATCAAACCAAACATACAGCACTTTTCCCTCACCACCTTTTACAGGCACAGGTATTCCCCAATCTAAATCGCGTGTTACGGCTCTTGGTCTCAATCCATCATCGATCCAAGATTTAACCTGGCCATAAACATTGGGTTTCCAGTCTTTTTTATGACCGTCTAAAATCCATTCTTTTAAAAATAATTCATGTTTATTCAAAGGTAAAAACCAGTGCTTTGTTTCCTTTAAAGTTGGTACGTTTCCTGTTATGGCAGATTTTGGATTTATTAAATCCGTAGCATTAAGACTAGTGCCACAATTTTCACATTGGTCTCCGTAAGCTTCTTCATTACCGCATTTTGGGCACGTGCCAACCACAAAACGATCTGCTAAAAACTGTTTGGCTTCTGCATCGTAGAGTTGCTCAGAGATTTCTTCGACAAATTCGTTTTTATCGTACAATGTTTTAAAAAAATCTGAAGCAGTATCGTGATGAATCTTTGCGGATGTACGCGAGTAATTGTCAAACGAAATTCCAAAGTCTTCAAAAGAAGTTTTAATAATTTCATGGTATTTGTCAACTATATCTTGTGGTGAAACTCCTTCTTTTTTTGCCTTTATTGTAATTGGTACACCATGCTCATCACTACCGCAAATAAAAGCAACATCATTACCAATTAATCTTTGGTAGCGTGCATAAATATCTGCTGGAACATAAACACCAGCCAAATGGCCAATATGTATTGGTCCATTAGTGTATGGTAATGCAGCGGTTATGGTGTATCTTTTAGACATAGTTTGTATAGGTTTAGAAGCCACAAAAGTACACAATCTAAAGGCTAATTAGAAAAAAAATGTACATTTACAAAAAGCGATTTTTATGATTTTTAAACACTCCTATTTATATACAATTTTCATTGTTCTAATGACTATTAACAGTAATATTCATTCTCAAAATAAATCTGAAAACTCTACTAAAATGACATCTAGTTTAATTAAACCACCATATCTAAAAGCGGGTGACACAGTTGCAATTGTAGCTCCTTCAGGGATTTTGAGGAATAGAGAACGAGAAGTACAACAGGCAGTCGATTTGCTTAAAAGTTGGGATTTACATCCCTTTGTTGGCGATCATGTGTTTAGCAAAGCAAATCATTTTGCTGGTACAGATTTGGAACGTTGTGAAGATTTGCAAAACGCAATGGATGATTCTAAAATAAGTGCCATTTGGTGTGCGAGAGGAGGTTATGGAACAGTTAGGATTTTAGATAAGTTAGATTATACGGAGTTTAAGAAAAACCCTAAATGGATTGTTGGTTATTCAGATATAACCGCTTTACACAATCAGGTGCATAATGAAGGATTTCAATCTTTACATGCGTTAATGTGTGTAAGCTTAACAAAAGACTTAAGTGAGGTAAAAAAACCTATTGAGACATTTAAAAGAGCTTTATTCGGAAATCCAACTAACTATGATTTGAGTTATTCAACTTACAACAAATTAGGAGAAACTTCAGGTCAATTAGTTGGTGGAAATTTAACCATATTGCACACTATGTTGGGTTCTAAAGAAAGCATTAATACGTCTGGGAAAATTCTTTTTATTGAAGAAATAGGAGAATATAAATATCATATCGATAGAATGTTGCAAAGTTTAAAACGTGCTGGTTATTTTGATAATCTTAATGGACTCATTGTTGGCGACATGTCTAAAATGAGAAAGAACACGACACTTTGGGGAACTTCTGTAGAACAACTGATTTTAGATGCACTGGAAGAGTTTGATTTCCCAATAACGTTCAGCATGCCAGCAGGACATGAAAAAGACAACAGAGCTTTGATTTTGGGACGTGAGATTGATTTAAATGTTGAAAAGGAAAAAACCTCAATAAAATTTAAAAATTAGGAAGAAGGAAAAGCAAATCATGGCACAACATAACGAGCTTGGTAAAAAAGGTGAGCAACTCGCTGTAGATTATCTAATTGAAAACAATTACGATATCATTGAGCGCAATTACCGTTTTGATAAAGCCGAAGTCGATATAATTGCCTTAAAGGATAACATACTCGCTATTGTTGAGGTTAAAACACGCTCAACTTTAGACTTTGGAAACCCTCAAGATTTTGTAAAACCAAAACAGATTAAAAATCTTGTAAAAGCTGTAGATGAGTATGTAACCGAAAACGACCTAGATTTAGAAGTGAGGTTTGATATTATTGCAATTGTAAAGGAAAAAAAAGGATTTAAAATAGAACATTTAGAAAATGCCTTTTATCATTTTTAGATGTATATGTGAATCACGGTAAAAAATAAACTGTAGAATAATACATTGAGCAATTGATCTCTAAACTTTAATTTTCTAAATTTTTTTGCTTCAATTTTTATGATATTGACACAAAGCAAAGAGCCTACTAAAATAACACCACTAAAAATAAACCAATACAATGATTGCGGATAAGGCAATGTAACATTGGTAATTAAAAACAAGATTAGTAATGCTCCTGCTGTTACTAATTTTTTTTCGTCTTTAGTTTGGAGATTATTTCTTTTGGAAATGTCTCCCATTTTAATAAAAATAAGTCCTATGATTATTGATATGAAAATTATTGTATAAATCATTGTAAAAATTAAAAATTCTGAAATTTCTAAACTAGACTATTTATAAAAGTTCATTTGATCTATGTACTTCCAAACACCATAAGGGAGCATGGGTTTCACATTTTTACCAGTTTTTATTTCTTTTCTTATAAACGTTGAAGATAACTCCATTATTGGCGCAGAAATGTTAAAAATTTTAGGATGACTGTTAAATTTTGTTTCATTTTTCCCTTCAGATAATCTTGGATATACGTAAATGTTATGGCTTTCTATAATAAGTTCGTAGTTTTTCCATTTATGAAAACTCTTTAAATTATCTTCTCCCATAATGAGTGCAAACTCATGTTTTGGAAATTTTTCTTGAAGATATGTTAAAGTATCTATTGTGTAATTAGGTTGTTTTAACCCAAATTCAATATCGCTAGGTTTTAACTTGTCATAATCTTTTGTGGCTCGATATACCATCTCAAAACGTTGGTGATTATCTAACAAGCTGCTTTTCTTTTTAAAAGGGCTCAATGGTGTAACCACAAACCAAATTTGATCTAAATCACTATGTTCCGCCATATGGTTGGCTATGGTTAAATGCCCTATGTGAATTGGATTAAACGTGCCAAAATACAAACCAATTTTCATGCTATTCCTTTATAAAATCGTCAACTAGTTTATATGCCTTTTCCAAAGCATGTTCTAAATCGGTGTTTACCACAATAGCATCAAAAAGTGGTGCTGTGGCCAATTCTGCAGGTGCTTTTGCAACTCTCATACTAATCTTATCTTCACTTTCTTCACCTCTTTCCTTCAATCTTCTTACTAGCTCATTTAAATCTGGTGGTTTTACAAATACAGCCAAAGTTTGCTTAGGGAATTTTCGTTTAATACGAAGTCCACCAGAAACGTCAATATCAAAAATAACGTGTTTTCCTTTTGCCCAGATTCGTGCAATTTCGGTTTTTAGTGTGCCGTAAAAATTATCTCTGTAAACTTCTTCCCATTCTAAAAACTCATCGTTTTTAATTCGGTTTTTAAACTCAGATAAGGATAAGTAATAATAATCTTTTCCGTGAATTTCATTGCCGCGTTTTTCACGTGAAGTTGCAGAAATTGAAAATTCTAAATTCAATTCTGGTTGCTTTAAAAGATGCCTTACAATGGTTGTTTTTCCAGATCCTGATGGTGCTGAAAACACAATAAGTTTGCCTTGTTTTTCGGTTTTAATTTCTGACACTTTTAGCTAAATTTTTAATGAATACTACAGTACGTTCAACAGTTGTTCTTTAATTTTTTCAAGTTCATCTTTCATCTGAACCACTAATTTTTGCATTGGTGCATAATTAGATTTAGAACCAATGGTATTGATTTCCCTTCCTATTTCCTGAGAAATAAAACCTAGTTTTTTTCCGTTGGAATCTTCAGAATTTAAGGCTTTGGTAAAATAATCCAAATGATTTTCTAAACGTACTTTTTCTTCAGTAATATCGTACTTTTCAATGTAGTAAACCAGTTCTTGCTCAAATCGATTTTCATCCACCTTTTCCTTAATGTCAGCAATTCCTTTTTCCAATCGAGCTCTAACGCCATCAATCCGATCAGGATCCATTGCTATGACCTCATTTAGCAAACGTTTTAAGATTGAAACCCTATCTTCAAAATCTTGTTTTAAAGAAGCGCCCTCATCCTTTCTGTAATCTACAATTTTTGCAATGGCTTCATTGATTTTATTTTCAATCAGCACCCATTCTTCCTCGTCAATATCATCGCGTTCAGTAGTTACGGCATCAGGCAGTCTAATTGCCATTTTTAAAAGCTCGGTAGTGTCACCATCTACCACTTCTTTCAGCTGTTTAATATATTCGTTAACAACAGTTTTGTTGATTTTAGAGCTGGTGTCTTCACCTGTAATTTCAACATATAATGAAAAATCTACTTTGCCTCTTCCAAGGTGTTTTGCAATTAACTTTCTTATGCTTAATTCCTTAGCGCGATACATAGATGGCATACGTGCGTTGAGGTCTAAACTTTTGCTGTTTAGGGATTTTAATTCAATAGAAATTTTTTTGGTAGGAAGTTGAAGTACAGACTTCCCATAACCTGTCATGGATTGTATCATTAAGTCGCTTTAATTAATGTTGGGCAAAGGTACAAATAGAATTTTTAATGTATCTGAAAATACTTTTGAAACCCTTTGGTGTTTCTTAACTTTACCAATTCTATTTTGAAATTATATTATGTACAAAAAACAATTTGAAATCCGTTGGAGCGATGTTGATGCCAACGGTCATTTAGCCAATTCTGCCTATACCAATTTTATGAGTCATGCACGTATGTCCTTTTTTGCAGAGCAAGGATTTTCTATGCCAGAAATAATGAAGCACAATATTGGTCCAGTAGTATTCTACGAGCACATGTACTATTTTAAGGAATCCTTTATTGGTACACCAATTACGGTATCAATAGAAGTGTCAGGCTTAAGTGAAGATGGGATGCTTTTTATGTTTGAACATAATTTTTACAACCACAAGGGTGAAAATTTAGCACATTGCGAAATGCAAGGAGCATGGATAGATTTAAAAGCAAGAAAATTGACCGGCTTACCTAAACCTTTAATGGAGTTAGCGGATAAATTCCCAAAATCAGAGAGTTTTAAGATTCTTACAAAAGAAGATACTCGTAAACATGGAGTGCGCCCAAAGCCAATGACTACATAGCCTTAAATAAAATTTTAATTTGTACATTTAGATATACTAAATGCTGTCTCTT
>CAJXVG010000156.1 GCA_913061495.1 uncultured Winogradskyella sp. | reverse complement strand
ATCTACACGTAAGGAGTCGTCGGCAGCGTCAGATGTGTATAAGAGACAGCTTTTAGAGTGTGTTGGGTTGATGATGAAGGTGAAATACAAGTTAATAGAGGGTATAGAGTACAAATGAACTCTGCAATAGGACCTTATAAAGGTGGACTGCGTTTTCACCCTACAGTAAATGCAAGTATTCTAAAGTTTTTAGCTTTTGAGCAAGTTTTTAAAAACTCTCTTACCACTCTACCAATGGGTGGAGGTAAAGGTGGCTCTGACTTTGACCCAAAAGGAAAGTCTGACAACGAAATTATGCGTTTCTGTCATGCATTTATGACTGAATTGTATAGACATATTGGGCACAATACTGATGTTCCAGCAGGTGATATAGGAGTGGGAGCCAGAGAAATAGGCTTTATGTTTGGGATGTATAAAAAACTGAATAATACCTTTACAGGTGTGTTAACAGGTAAGGGTCAGTCTTGGGGAGGATCTTTAATTAGACCAGAAGCTACTGGATACGGAACGGTTTACTTTGCTCAAAATATGTTGAACAGAAAGAACGATTCTTTTGAAGGGAAACGTGTGGTCATCTCTGGGTCAGGGAACGTAGCACAATTTGCGGCAGAAAAGGCAATAGAATTAGGTGCAAAAGTATTGACGTTATCTGATTCTGGAGGTTTTATTGTTGATGAGGACGGCATAGATTCTGAAAAATTAAAGTTTATTATGAATCTTAAAAACGTAAAGAGAGGAAGAATCAGCGAATATGTAGATAAATATCCTAATGCGCAATACCATGCAGGAGATAGACCTTGGTCTGTAAAATGTGATATAGCGCTTCCTTGTGCAACTCAAAATGAGCTGAATGGAGAAGAGGCTAGAGCATTGGTTGAAAATGGTTGTATATGTGTATCAGAAGGAGCAAATATGCCTTCAACTCCAGATGCAATTCATGAGTTTCAAAAAGCAAAATTGTTATTTGCGCCTGGTAAAGCTTCTAATGCTGGTGGTGTTGCAACTTCTGGCTTAGAGATGAGTCAAAACTCACTACGATTAAGTTGGACGAGAACTGAAGTAGATGATAAATTAAAATTTATTATGAAAGATATTCACGACGCTTGCGTTCAGTACGGTAAGAATGATGATGGTTCAATAGACTACATTAGAGGCGCAAACATTGCAGGCTTTGTAAAAGTAGCAGATGCTATGTTGGCACAAGGTGTTGTTTAAGAATTTTGGACTTTAACTTTTAAAAGCTTCTGTTGATTGCAGGAGCTTTTTTTTATGACTTTATATGATTCAATATATATTATCGTTAGTATTAATATATTTGAACAAATTATTTTATTATTTAATGCATAAAATTACTTTCAAAATAGTGCTATTGGTTTTTGGCTTTTCTGCCTTAGGAAATAGTCAAGACTTCTCAACCTTATGGCAGGCGCATTTTTCTTATAACACTATAGTTGATGTAGTTGAAGGAGGTAACAAAATATACGCTGCTTCGCAAAATGCTATTTTTGAGTATGATGAACTTTCTCTAGAGTTAAATACAATAACAACAGTAAATGGACTTTCAGGAGAAGATATTACCACTATCTATTACAGCGAAGTCTACCAATCACTGCTAGTTGGGTACGAAACAGGATTAATTGAAATTTATTCTGAAACAGATAGATCTGTACTTACTATTGTTGATATTTTAGACAAGGTAAATATTACACCAGACAATAAACGGATAAATCATTTTTATGAAAATGAGGATTTAATATATATATCAACAGATTTTGGTATTTCCGTTTATGATTTAGAACGTTTGGAATTTGGTGACACCTATTTTATTGGTAATGGTGGTGCTCAAATTACGGTAAACCAAACAACCATTTTAAATAACGAAATATATGCTGCTTGTTCAAACAATAATGGTATAAAAATAGCAGACCTCACTAACCCAAACCTTATTGATTTTCAACAATGGCAAACTATTCAGCCAGGAAATTTTATTACAGCTAATTCACTTAACAATAAAGTTTACTCCATTAGAAATGATAGAGTTTTATTTGAGATTGATGGCGGAAATAATAACCAATTATTTACCTTGGACAGCCTTCCATTGGATGTAGACATAGCAAATTCAAATTTAATTATATCAACCGATAGTGCAGTATTTGTTTATAATGAAACCATTCAATTACTAAACACTTACCAGCCTAATGTTGATTTTGATACTGGCTTTACCTCAGCAACCCAACTTAGTGATTTTGTATATATTGGCACGGCGGATTTAGGTGTGCTGAGAATTCAAATATCAGAAAACTTTAATTATACAGCCGTACTGCCAAATGGGCCTTTATTCAATAATATTTTTAGGCTTAATGCGGAAACACGAACTACTTGGGCTACAAATGGAGATTATAACCAAGACCTAAATCCTTCTCCTATTAGGCGAAGTGGTATAAGCTATTTGGTTGATGAAGAATGGAACAGTATACCTTTCGATAGTGTTTTAGGGGCGAAAAACTTATCAGAAATTTCCACGAATCCGTTTAATCCAAATCAGGTTTTTATCAGTTCCTTTCAAGATGGACTTTTAGAATTAAATGATTTTGAATCCACTATTTTATACAACGATACAAACAGTGGGCTAGAATCTTTAATCTTACCAGGTGCGCCAAATTTTTTCAGCATTAGAGTTTCTGCGACTGAGTTTGACAGAAATGGACTATTATGGTCAATTACAAGTAAAATTGATAGAGCTTTAAAATCTTATGACCCAATAACAGGTAATTGGCAAGGCTATGATTTTTCAAGTTTAATTGAAGATCCGCTCAATGGTGAATTAGGTTTTTTCGATTTAGAAATAGACAATAACGGAACCAAATGGATAGGTTCATATTCCAACGGATTACTAGCGTACAATGAAAGTATAAGCGACAGCCCATTGAGAAATATAAATACCGAATCGCAAGGCGTACCACCATTTGCTAGATTTTCTGCTTTGGCCTTGGATAATAGCAACCAACTTTGGATAGGTACCACTAAAGGTCTTAGGGTATTATTTAACACCACAGGATTCTATGATGACCCAAATCCAGAGGTTGATCAAATTATATTTTTAGAAGATGGTATTCCTAAGGAATTGTTAGAGGGTCAAGCCATATCAGATATTGAAGTAGATGGCTCTAACAATAAATGGGTCGGTACAGCAGATTCTGGCGTATTTTATTTTTCTCCAGATGGACAAACTACTATTTATCAATTTAACACTGATAATTCTCCGTTACCCTCAAACCGTATAAATGATATATCACTAGACTCTAATAATGGTATCGTTTACATTGCAACAGATAAAGGGTTAGTGGCATTTAAAGCTGGTGGTTCTGGCCCAAAAGAAACTTTAGAGGACGCTTTTGTTTATCCTAATCCCGTGAGGCCAGAATATGATGTTTTGGGTTTCAATAATTTAAATGACATTAACAAAGGCATAAAAGTAAGTGGCTTAACAGAGGATGTAAATATTAAAATAACAGATATTGAAGGAAATCTTGTTGCAGAAGCCCAATCTAATATCAACCAAAGAAGTTCAAGTGCTGGCTATAATTTTGCAATTGATGGAGGTACTGCTATTTGGAACGGTAAAAATTTAGCTAACTCAGTTGTAAGGACAGGTGTTTATCTCATTATGATTTCAGATTTAGACTCCTTTGAAACCAAAGTTCTCAAAGTTCTTATTGTAAGATAAATGCGCTATGCTTACCAAAAACAATAGTATTGTTCTTTCCAAATTAAAATATAGGGATAACGACCTTATTGTAAAATGTTACACCCAACAACGAGGTTTGGTAAGCTATTTATTGAGGGGTGTTTTTAAGTCTAAAAAAAGCCAAGCAAAAACGGTCTATTTTCAAGAGCTGTCACAACTTCAAATTGAGGAGAATTACAAACCCAATCAATCCCTTCATTTTATAAAAGAAGTAAAACCAAATTACATTTACCAAAGTCTTCACACCAATATTTATAAAAGCGCAATTGTGTTGTTTCTCTCAGAAATACTATCTAACGTCCTTAAAGAAGAGGAAAAAAACGAAGGATTATTCAACTATCTTGAAACTGCATTACTATACCTTGATGAAGATGATAATTTTTCAAATTTCCACCTTTTATTTCTGCTAAAGTTAACGCGCTATTTGGGATTTCAACCCGAAACTTTAAACAGTGACAAACCTTATTTCAACCTTCAATCGGGAGTTTTTGAATCTTCAAATAACGATATTTATTCAATTTCAGGATATAATTTAATACTGCTAAAACAGCTATTGGGCATAAATTTTGATGCACTTAATTCAATCAAAATAAATGCAAAACAACGACAAGAGTTTTTAAATATGCTATTGTATTATTTTGAATTACATTTGGGCGGATTTAAAAAACCAAAATCCTTACAAGTGCTTAATGACGTGTTTCATTAAGCAATTACCAAATAATTTTAATTACGAAAAGTTTATAAGTGAAGTACACAATTCTATCTATTTTTTTATTCTTTTCTTTACAGTTATCCTTTGGGCAAACGGTAACGGTTTTAGAGCAATCAACTAATGAACCATTGCCTGGTGTGGCATTGTATAATTTAAAAAAAACAAAATTCTTAGTAACGGATTTAAACGGAAAAGTAGAAATAGACATTTTCAACATCAATGAAACTATTTATTTCCAGAATTTTTTATATCAAAAGCTTCACCTCAAAAAAGCAGAAATTAAACAGAATAATTACATTGTTTATTTACAACCCAATGTAGAAGATCTTAAACAAATTGTGATTTCAGCTTCAAAATTTGAACAAAGTAAAAAAGATATTCCACAGACTATAGTTAGTCTCAATGCTAAAGACATAGCTTTTGCTAACCCACAGA
Source organism: uncultured Winogradskyella sp. (assembly GCA_913061495.1). Classification (GTDB taxonomy): domain Bacteria; phylum Bacteroidota; class Bacteroidia; order Flavobacteriales; family Flavobacteriaceae; genus Winogradskyella. The sequence continues at coordinate 2,164 of CAJXVG010000156.1, read as the reverse complement.
CCAGTGCAGATTTATTAGAAAACACAGGCAATATTTACATTCAAAAAAGCCAATTGGGAGGTGGTAGTCCAATAATTAGAGGGTTTTCTACAAACAGATTGTTAATTACTATAGATGGAGTGCGGATGAACAATGCTATTTTTAGAGGTGGGAATCTTCAGAATGTAATCTCAATAGATCCTTTTTCTATTCAAAATACGGAAGTGACACTTGGAGCAGGTTCTGTTGTTTATGGAAGTGACGCAATAGGTGGTGTAATGAGTTTTTATACCAAAAAACCACAGCTGTCTTATAAGGATGAATTATTTCTTAGCACGAATGCTTTAGCTCGATATGCCACTGCAAATAATGAAAAAACAGGACATTTTGATTTTAATTTAGGCTATAAAAAATGGGCATTTTTAACAAGCGTAAGCTATACCGATTTTGATGACTTAAGAATGGGAAGCAATGGTCCTGACGAGTATTTAAGACCAGAATATGTGATAAGAGAGAATGGAGAGGATGTTATGGTGTCAAATCCCAACCCTAACGTTCAGGTGCCAACAGGCTATAACCAAATTAATTTAATGCAGAAAGTAAGGTACGAGCCATCTGATAACCTGAATTTTGATTTCGGACTCTATTATTCAACAACATCAGATTACCCTAGATACGACAGATTGATAAGACCTCGTGGAGAAACACTGCGTTCTGCAGAATGGAACTACGGTCCGCAAGAGTGGTTTATGGTAAATTTACAACTTACCAAAACCAGTAGTAGCTCTAACCTTTATGACAAAATCCAAACTACTTTGGCATATCAAAATTTTAAAGAAAGTAGAATGGATAGGGATTTTCAGTCCGAAATCCGTGAGGTAAGATCCGAAAGTGTTGATGCCATATCATTCAACTTGGATTTAGAGAAAAAAGCAAGTTCTAAAACATCACTATTTTATGGTTTAGAATATTTATATAATAATATTGGCTCTGAAGGTTTTGAAAAAAATATTGAAACCAACACTACTGCGCCAAACCTTACCCGATATCCTGATGGATCTACATGGCAATCTATTGCAGGCTATGCCAGTTTAAAATATAAACCCAATCCCAAATTTGTGTTTCAATCTGGTTTAAGATATAACCAAGTGATTATAAATGCAGATTTCACTGAGAGCAATGTATTTTTAAACTTACCTTTTGATGAAGCAAAAATAAATACGGGAGCGTTAACAGGCACTGCAGGTATAACTTGGTCGCCAAGTAATATGATACAATGGAAATTAAATGCCTCCACAGCATTTAGAGCCCCAAATATTGATGATGTAGGTAAGGTATTTGACAGTGAGCCAGGCTCAGTAGTAGTGCCAAACAAAAATTTAAAAGCTGAATATGCCTACGGAGGTGAATTAGGTTTAAAGTTGAATTTTGATGAGAAAGTTATTTTAGATTTAGCAACCTATTATACCTTTTTAGACAATGCTTTAATCCGAAGGAATTTTGAATTAAATGGTGAAACCGAGATTGAATATGATGGCGAATTGAGTAACGTACAAGCCATTCAAAATGCATCAAAAGCCTGGATTTATGGTTTAGAAGCTGGTGTTGAGGTTAATTTTTCTGAGTATTTTAAATTACGTTCTCAATACAATGTTATAGGAGGAACCGAAGAAAACAATGGAGTTGAAGTACCCATAAGGCATGTTGCCCCAAATTTTGGACGAACACATTTTATATGGGAAAAAGAGAAACTGCAACTAGATGCATTTTTGGTTTACAACAATGAGTTGTCATTTAACCAATTGGCACCTTCAGAAACCGAAAAGGACTATATCTATGCAGCTGATGAAAACGGAAACCCTTACGCACCTTCCTGGCACACAATTAACCTGAGGACACGCTACAATCTTACGGATCATTTTACTCTCACTGCAAGTTTAGAAAACATTACAGACCAACGCTACAGAACCTATTCCTCTGGGATTTCTGCAGCAGGAAGAAATTTAATAGTAGCTGTAAAATATACATTGTAAAAAATCTCATCGGTTTGATGAGATTTTTTAAGTTTTTTGTTTCAAGAAAAACTTTAAAATCAGTTCTGTTTAATCGCCTTCTTAGTAATGGTTTGCCCATTAGATAAGGCTGTCTCTTATACACATCTGACGCTGCCGACGACTCCTTACGT
>CAJXVG010000155.1 GCA_913061495.1 uncultured Winogradskyella sp. | reverse complement strand
TCGTCGGCAGCGTCAGATGTGTATAAGAGACAGGTGCGGAATAGTATGTGCGTTCGATATAAAGCAAAATGCAGAAGATTTAAGACCTCAGGTTTTAGAGATGGCAAAAACAATCCGTCATAGAGGACCGGATTGGAGCGGAATTTATAGCGATGAAAAAGTTATTATGGCTCATGAGCGTTTGGCAATTGTAGATCCTGCTTCAGGAAAGCAGCCTTTATTCAGTGAGGATAAAAAGTTGATACTGGCAGCTAATGGAGAAATCTACAATCATAAAGCGTTGCGTGCACAGTTCCCAAAGTATCAGTTTCAAACTGAAAGTGATTGCGAAGTTATTTTAGCGTTGTACAAAGAAAAAGGTCATAAGTTTTTAGACGATATGAACGGCATTTTTGGTTTTGCGATTTATGATGCCAAAAAAGACGAATATTTTATTGCCAGAGACCACATGGGCATTATTCCATTATATATAGGTTGGGACAAAAATGGAACCTTTTTTGTGGCTTCAGAATTAAAAGCTTTGGAAGGCATTTGTACAAAAATTGAATTATTTCCTCCAGGACATTATATGTCTAGTAGAAATGGCGAATTCGTGAAATGGTACAAACGTGACTGGACAGAATATGATGCTGTAAAAGATAACGAAACCATTATTTCTGAAGTAAAACAAGCACTAGAAGATGCCGTACACAGGCAATTAATGAGTGATGTGCCTTATGGTGTATTGTTATCTGGTGGATTAGATTCTTCAATAACTTCTGCCATTGCTAAAAAATATTCAGAAAGACGTATTGAAGCAGATGATAAAGAAAAAGCGTGGTGGCCACAATTACATTCATTTTCCGTAGGATTAGAAGGCTCTCCAGATTTAGCAGCTGCTAAAAAAGTAGCGGACCATATTGGTACAGTACATCACGAGATAAAATTCACAATTCAAGAAGGTTTAGATGCTGTTAAAGATGTGATTTATAATATAGAAACTTACGATATTACTACAATTCGTTCATCGACACCAATGTATTTAATGGCAAGAGTTATTAAGTCCATGGGAATAAAAATGGTATTATCTGGTGAAGGTGCTGACGAATTATTTGGTGGTTATTTGTACTTTCATAAAGCACCAAATGCTAAGGAGTTTCATGATGAAACGGTTCGTAAATTAGATAAATTGCACATGTACGATTGCTTAAGAGCCAACAAAAGTTTGGCAGCTTGGGGAATTGAAGGCAGAGTACCTTTTTTAGATAAAGAATTTATGGATGTAGCAATGCGCATTAATCCACAAGATAAAATGATTAATGGAGAGCGCATGGAAAAATGGGTTATACGAAAAGCATTTGAAGACATGTTGCCAGAAAGTGTAGCTTGGAGACAAAAAGAACAATTTAGTGATGGAGTGGGTTACAGTTGGATTGATACATTGAAAGAATTGGTTGAAAAAGAAGTCACTGATGAGCAAATGGAGAATGCAAAGTTTAGATATCCAATTCAGACACCAATCAACAAGGAGGAGTATTATTACAGAACGATTTTTGAAGGTCATTTTCCAAGTGATGCGGCAGCATTGAGTGTACCGCAAGAACCAAGTGTGGCTTGTAGCACAAAAATAGCTTTAGAATGGGACGAAGCTTTTAAAAATATGAATGATCCTTCAGGAAGAGCAGTAGCTAAGGTACATGATAAGGCTTACTAAAAATAGACTAAGAATCGTCGTTTTTAAATCTAATTTATAATATGTTAAATTTCAAAATCTCGCTTCTGTGGGATTTTGTGCTTAACGTTCAGTTCTAATCATTTCAAAAAGTACCAAAATCAATTTTAAAGCCCTTTTTAGCTGTTTTAAGACACTTTAAAGAAATTAACAAATGTTGATAATTATTGCTTTCAATCGATGAAATGCTTTTAAAAAGGATAGGTATTTCGTATATTTGTTTGTATTCAAAAGGATGCTACAAGGCATCTTTTTTTATGGACCAAATAATAGAGAAATAGATACTATAATATGAGCGAAAAAAGAGAAGAATTTAATAAGGATAACTATTCAGCAGATAGTATCCAGGCCCTCGAAGGCATGGAGCACGTGCGCATGCGTCCTTCCATGTATATTGGTGACGTTGGCACACGTGGATTGCACCATTTGGTGTATGAGGTTGTAGATAACTCTATCGATGAGGCATTGGCAGGACACTGTGATAATATTAGTGTAACCATTAATGAAGATAACTCAATCACCACAGAAGATGACGGTCGTGGTATTCCGGTAGATTTACACAAAAAAGAAGGTGTTTCTGCATTAGAGGTTGTAATGACCAAAATTGGTGCAGGTGGTAAATTCGATAAAGATTCTTATAAAGTTTCAGGAGGATTGCATGGTGTTGGTGTAAGTTGTGTTAACGCTTTATCCGAACATTTAAAAGCAACCGTTTACAGAAAAGGAGATATTTGGGAGCAAGAGTATGAGAGAGGGAAACCAATGTATCCTGTAAAAAAAGTAGGTGATACGGACAAAAGAGGAACGGTTGTAACCTTTAAGCCAGATCCAACAATTTTTACACAAACTCTAGAGTATAGCTACGATACTTTGGCAAGTCGTATGCGAGAATTGGCATATTTGAATAAAGGAATTACTATTCATTTAATTGACAAACGTCGTAAAAAAGAGGATGGTGAATTTGAAGGTGAAACATTCCATTCAGAAGAAGGTCTTAAAGAGTTTATCAAGTTTTTAGATGGTAATCGTGAGCCTTTAATGAAAGATGTTATTGCTTTTGAAGGTGAAAAGAATGGAGTTCCTGTTGAGGTAGCAATGGTTTATAACACGAGCTATGCTGAAAACTTACACTCATACGTAAATAATATTAATACACATGAAGGTGGAACACACCTATCAGGTTTTCGCCGTGGTTTAACACATACATTAAAGAAGTATGCAGATGAATCAGGAATGTTAGACAAATTAAAGTTTGATGTTTCAGGTGATGATTTCCGAGAAGGTTTAACAGCTATAGTTTCGGTTAAAGTTGCTGAACCTCAATTTGAAGGGCAGACCAAAACCAAATTAGGTAACCGAGAAGTTTCTGCTTCTGTATCTCAAGCGGTTTCAGAAATGTTAACCAACTATTTAGAAGAACATCCAGATGATGCTAAAATCATTGTTCAAAAAGTAATCTTAGCGGCTCAAGCACGTCACGCAGCTCAGAAAGCACGTGAGATGGTGCAGCGTAAAACGGTAATGAGTATTGGTGGTTTGCCAGGGAAATTATCAGATTGCTCAGAACAAGATCCTGCACAATGCGAAGTGTTTTTAGTTGAGGGTGATTCGGCAGGTGGAACTGCAAAGCAAGGTCGTGACAGAAAATTTCAGGCTATTCTTCCATTGAGAGGTAAAATCCTTAATGTTGAAAAAGCTATGACGCACAAGGTTTTTGAAAACGAAGAAATCAAAAATATCTTTACAGCACTTGGTGTAACTATCGGAACTGAAGAGGACAGTAAAGCTTTAAACCTTTCAAAATTAAGATACCATAAAATAGTGATTATGTGTGATGCCGATATTGATGGTAGCCACATTGCCACACTTATTTTAACGTTCTTTTTCCGTTATATGAAAGAATTAATTGAAGCTGGTCACATTTATATAGCAACACCTCCTTTGTATTTAATTAAAAGAGGAGCCAAAAAACGATACGCATGGTCCGACAAGGAACGTGATGCTATTGTTAAAGAATTTGGAGACAATTCAAAAATTCAGCGATATAAGGGTCTTGGTGAGATGAATGCAGAGCAGCTTTGGGATACTACAATGAACCCTGAGTTTAGAACAATGCGTTTAGTACAGATTGATAATGGCTCTGAGGCAGATAGAATTTTCTCAATGTTAATGGGAGATGAAGTGCCACCACGGAGAGAGTTTATAGAGAAAAATGCCATTTATGCGAATATTGATGTTTAATTAAATAGGAAAAAAATAAATTAAAATTGAAGCAACTACTTTACTTAGGTAGTTGCTCTTTTCTTTTTATTGTCACCGTTAAAAAACAAATAAATTCGATAAAGCGCATTTTAAATCTGTATTTTAATATATTTGTTTAACGAATATTAAACTAAACGTTATGAAAAAAATAGCCTTATTGGTCATTTTTGCTTTATCCACAATAATCTCAAAAGCACAAAATGATTTAGATGCCTTACTAGCGGCTGGTGTTGACGATGCGCAACGCTTTGCTAATGATTATTTAGCGCCAGGAACAAATGGATTAATGCACAGTATGAATGCTAACTGGTTCAATTCAGCTAAAGCTAAACCATTGGGAGGTTTCGAAATCTCAATTATCGCAAATGCGTCTTTAGTAAATGATGACAATAAGATGTTTAATTTAAATACTGCAAATTATAATAACGTACAGTTTGTTTCAGGGCCAAGCTCGCAAATGGTATCATCGGTTTTAGGTCAAAATGATCCAGCTATATTTGTAGAGGTAGAGTATGATGATCCTATCTTTGGTTCGCAAACAGAACAGATAGAATTACCAACTGGTATAGGAGATGGAAGTGCAAACTTGCTACCAACAGCTTTTATTCAAGCTGCCGTTGGTTTAAGTCACGGTATTGAAGTGAAAGCACGTTTTGTGCCAAAAATTGAAACGGATGATGTAAGCTTAAATATGTATGGAGCCGGTTTGCAAGTAGAATTGACAGAACTTATCCCAACAGGAAAAGTATGACCAGTGGCTGTATCTGGTTTAGTAGCCTACAATCATTTAAATGGAGAATATGATTTAACGGAATCTTCAAATATTGATGGTGATAACCAACGCGTAGAAAACGATACAAACACTTGGTTATTTCAATTGGTGGCATCAACCAAATTGCCAGTCATTAATTTTTATGGTGGTTTAGGTTATATCTCAGGGAAATCAGAATCCGATTTATTGGGAACATATAGAGTGACAGATGGTGCTATATCTGCTCCACCTATTGAGGATCCGTTTTCGGTTTCAAGCGAAGTTGCGGCAGTAAGAGGAACAATTGGCACAAAACTAAAACTCGGTTTTTTCAGACTTAATGCAGAATATCATTTAGCTGAATTCAATGCGTTTTCAGTAGGTATAAACTTCGGGTTTAGATAAGAGCACATTCTTTATTTAATATAATGAAAGCACGAGAGTAAATCTCGTGCTTTCTTCATTTCCAGCAATTTTATTCGTAAATTTGCAATCCGAATAAATAACAATTTCACTTAAATAAAAACTTATAAAACATGAAAGTAACAGTAGTTGGAGCTGGCGCAGTAGGAGCAAGTTGTGCAGAATACATTGCCATTAAAAACTTTGCTTCAGAAGTCGTAATTTTAGATATTAAAGAAGGTTATGCTGAAGGCAAAGCCATGGATTTAATGCAAACCGCATCCCTAAATAATTTCGATACAAAAATTACAGGGAGTACAAGCGATTATTCTAAAACTGCAAATAGCGACATCTGTGTAATTACTTCTGGTATTCCACGTAAACCAGGAATGACTCGTGAAGAATTAATAGGAATAAATGCTGGTATTGTAAAATCGGTTTCTTCTAGTTTAGTTGAGCATTCACCAAATACTATTATAATTGTTGTTAGTAACCCAATGGATACAATGACTTATTTAGTGCACAAAACAATTGATTTGCCTAAAAATAAAATAATAGGTATGGGAGGTGCTTTAGATTCAGCTCGTTTTAAGTACAGATTGGCAGAGGCATTAGAAGCACCCATTAGTGATGTTGACGGAATGGTAATTGGTGGTCATAGTGATAAAGGTATGGTGCCTTTAACTTCACATGCAACTAGAAATAGTATTAAAGTATCAGAATTCTTGTCAGAAGATAGGTTGAATCAAGTGAAGGAAGATACAAAGGTTGGAGGTGCAACTTTAACCAAGTTATTAGGAACATCTGCTTGGTATGCACCAGGTGCAGCAGTGAGTGGATTGGTACAAGCTATTGCTTGCGACCAAAAGAAAATATTCCCATGTTCTACAATGCTTGAAGGTGAGTACGGACTAAGTGATTTGTGTATCGGAGTTCCTGTAGTATTGGGAAGGAACGGTATAGAAAAAATTGTAGATGTACCATTAAGCGAAGCTGAAAAACAACACATGGCAGAAAGCGCTGATGGTGTTAAGAAAACTAATGGTTTATTAGAATTATAAAATTTAAATAATGAAAAACACAGAAACCTTACTAACAAATATTGGTAAGGTTTTTGTTTTAATCACTAACTTAAAACAAAAACAATGAAAAAAATAGTAGTAGTTAGTTTGGCTTTAATGTTTAGCATTATATCAAACGCCCAAGAAAAAATTGAAGAAGGTGTTATTACAATGAAGCAGACCATGTCTAGTGATAACGAACAAATGAATGCCCAACTTAAACAAATGGGAGATATGACTTCTACCGGATATTTTAAAGGTGATAAGTCAAGAAGTGAAACCAAAAGCCCGATGACTGGAGATATGACCATTATTATTGATGGCTCCGAAAAACAAATGTTGATGCTAATGGATCAGCCAGGAATGGGTAAAGTATACATGAAAGAATCAATTTCGCCAAGTGAAGAAGATTTAAAAAGTGTTAAAGTAACAAAAGGTAGTGAAACAAAAACCGTATTGGGTTACGAGTGTCAGCAATATATGATAGAAATGGTTCAGAATGGACAGCCTGTTGAAATGGAAATGTTTGTAACAGATAAAATTTCAGCAATAAGCCAAAATACTACAGCAATGGGAGATAAAATTGAAGGCTATCCATTGTATTTTGTAATGCGAATGAACCAAATGGGAGCAAATATGGAAGTGACCAGTGAGGTTACAAAAATAGAGAAACAATCTGTTGCAGATTCAAAATTTAGTATGACTCCTCCTGAAGGTTTTACTGAAATGGGAGTTCCAAAAAACCCAATGTTAAATGAAGAAAATAAAAACTAATAGTATATAGTAATTAATACTTTTTGTTTTATTATAATTATAAAGACTGTAGTAATACCTGTCTCTTATACACATCTGACGCTGCCGACGACTCCTTACGTGTAG
>CAJXVG010000154.1 GCA_913061495.1 uncultured Winogradskyella sp. | reverse complement strand
GATCTACACGTAAGGAGTCGTCGGCAGCGTCAGATGTGTATAAGAGACAGCTCCACAGGTGTGCCTTTTTTCTTGTTTCAAAATAAAAAGAAGCGTAACAGAAATCATGCAGATGTAATTTATTTCTGTGAGCGATGCGATTATAATATAGGAGATAGACTATATGAACTTGAGGTTTGGCGTGAGTATAACCAGAAAAGTAAACTAAAATCTACACTGCAAAATGTAGTGCAATTTGATATTTCTAAATTAACCAATGAGCGTATTGAAGCGTTAATTGAACTTTTAAAAAATGACAACCAACCAAATAAAATTTTATTGGGTTTTGTTTCTGCTTTTGAGCTTATCAGTAAATATCTTGAAAAACACAATATATATTTAGATGATTTGAATATAAATTCTGCAATCGCAAATTCCGAATATCTAAACCCTTACACAAAAAACACTTTAGGCAAACACCTCAATACCACAGTCCTTTCTAGATATTCTAGTGAAGAGGTTGGTATAATTGCCCATCAAACCATTGATTCTCCCAACAGTTTTATAATTAACCACGCCAGTTACCATGTAGAACTGTTGAGTTTAGAAAATGATGAACCTGTTGCTCCTGGAGAATTTGGCCGAATTGTGGTAACAGATCTTTTTAACTATGCAATGCCAATTATAAGATATGATACTGGTGATATTGCAAAGTATATTCTAGATGATAATGGAGTTATGGGATTTGAAGAAATTGAAGGCCGAAAAATGGACTTGATTTTTGACACAAATGGCAATATTATTTCTTCGTTTGTGGTCTATACAAAGTTCTATAACTACTACCACTTACTGAAGCAGTATCAGTTTATTCAGCAAGGAGAAAAAAACTATGAAGTTAAGCTGAATTTAAAGACTGAATCTTTTGATTTTGAGAATGAACTAATTGAAAGTATAAAATCTGAGTTTGGTGAAGATGCAAAAATCATTGTTACTTATGTAGATGAAATTCCGCCATTAGCTTCTGGAAAAAGAAGAAAAGTGGTTAATAATTATAAGAAACCTCAATAAGGCTGTAACCCAATATCTAAAATTTCGTCTGCAAACTTTCCAAACAATGGTCCGCTGGCAATCTGTAGATCAATTCCTTGCCTGTGTGTGTTATATTCTATTAAAACTGGCTCATTATTTTTATTTATAGCAATATCCCAAGAAATGATTTTAAAATATGGAACTCTAAAATGCATGAGTTTTGTCATATCCTGCAATTTTTCATAATTAGGGATTTTGCACTCTTTTAAAACAATACCAGTAGAGGTTTTGGTTAATATAGTTCCGTTGGGACTATAACCTTTTCCTTTCAATTGCCCATCTTTCAATATTCCGCAAAAAAGTCCTCCTTTAGAAAAGTTATCTGTACTACTTCCTAGCTCTCCTATTCTTAAAACAGAAGATAATACATGTACGCCATCCAAGTTTAAATAAGTTACTACTCTAAGTGTGTTTAAACTTGAAGGGTTTAAAGAGGCAATAACTTCGCTTTGTTCCAAAAACTCTTGAACAATAAAATCCTTTTTATATAATTGAAATAATTCCTTAACATTAAGATTTTCATAGGATGTTTTGTAATTCTCTACAGTGAAAGCGTTAACGAGCCTACCTTTGCCAGAGTCAATTGTTGGTTTTATAATAAGTCTTTTATTTATTCTGTTACAAGCTTTAATAGCTTCATCCAAATTAACAATTTTCTCTTCTATATAATAAAATCCGTTGATATTCTGTACCACACGCTTTGGTTGGGCAAAACCTTCAAATAAATTATAGCTTAGGTTTTTATCTAACAAAGCTGGCCATTGCTTTCGTTTATTTAATCTTGGGTTAATCTTAGGATTAAAAATATCATAGGGTACATATTCCTTATGGAACTCACCATTCATTGCTTTGTAATATCTATGCCAATAAGTGTTTTTTAAATTATAACCTTTTGATTTATAATAAGATTTTGCTGCTTTAATTTCTGATGGACTTAATTTAGGTAACTTTTTCTTTTTTATGATAGATTTCATGTATCTCCTTGAACTTACAGTAACGTAAATCTCCTCAAATTTCTTTTGAAAATTTGGTACATGTTTAATCAAATTATTTTTTATTATTTGATACATAGATACCTAAAGTATATTTCATTAAAGTTACAAAACAAACTTAATTTGTATTTAAACCCATTGCTAAAATCTCATCTGTAAATTCACCAAATAAAGGTCCATTAGGAATTTGTATTTCTAAACCTTGATTATATGTATTGTACTCAACCATTACTGGCAGGTTATTATGGTTTAGGGCAATATCCCATGAAATAATTTTGAAATATGGCACTTTAACATGCATTTGCTTAACCATGGAAACTACTTTATCATAATTTGGAACAATAAATTCACCAAGGTTTACACCAGTAAACGTCTTCTCTAAAACCATTCCTTTTTTAATGTAACCCTTTGACTTAAATTGACCATTTTCTTTTACACCACATAAAATTCCACCAGTAGAATAATTATCTGTACTACTGCCAAGACTTCCCATTCTTGCCGTAGTGGAGAGTATGTGAGTTCCCTTGTTGTTTAGGTAAGACATAACGCGCAACGTGTTTAAACTTGAAGGGTTTAAAGAACTCATTTCTATGCTCTGCTTCAAAAACTCCTGTACAATAAAGTCTTTTTTATAAAGTTCAAATAAAGATTCTATGGTCTTATCTTTATAAGATGTCATACTTCCTTCTACAGTAAAAGCGGTTACCATCCTACCTTTACCAGAATCTAAACTTGGCTTAATTATGAGCGATTTATTATTTACACTAACCGCTTTAATAGCTTCAGACTTTGTAACTGTTGTATCATTTACATAATAAAAACCGTTTATATTCTGAACAACTCGTTTTGGTTGTTCAAAATCACTGAAAATATTATAGCTTAAGTTTTTATCTAATAAAGCTGGCCATTGCAACCTTTGATTTAACCTTGGTGAAATCTTTGTTTTAAAAATATCTAACGGAATATAATCCTTATGGAATTCTCCATTAACAGATTTAAAATAAGCATGCCAATCCGTACTTTTGAGATTGTAGCCTTTTGACTTAAAAAAAGACTTAGCTTCACTAGCTTCTCGAGAGGAAAGCTTTGGCACTTCATTATCAAGCAGTAAATTTTTGATACGTTTTTTTGAATTCATCACTTGGTTGAAATCAATTAAACGCTTTTGAAAACCCAAAACGCGTTGCGTCAGTATTTTTTTTAAAGCATGGTACATAAATCTATTTCTAAAATAAAATATTAATATTTTTTTAAAGTGAAGTTCCATATCCACCTTTTAAACAACCTCACATTTAAATAAAGTCTTATTGGTTTAGAGTTAAGTTTCTTTTTAAACTTAATAGTAGATTTATTAAAATACTCACTGACACTATAAAAAGTTGTAACCTCTTCTTTTTCTAAAAGTTTATAACTGTGATAACGTAAATAAGGTGCTATACCTTTACCTCTGTAAACTTCGAAAGTATACATACTATGAAGATAACTTTCATACGGTTTTAAATTGAAATAACGTTTTCTAAAATAAAAAGGCCTTCGCTTTATAAGCATGTATGCTGCAATAGTTTCCTTGTTTTTAAGACCGATACAAATTTCCCCATTTTTAAGATCCTCAATCAAATCCTTTTCTTCAATTCCTATTATAGTATTCTGAATATACTCTATCTCTTCTCTTCCAAAAATGGATATTTCAAAGTTCTTATCTGTTCCTCTTATTTGAGGAGGATCAATAGCGCTTGTTGCTTCTTGCACCCAATAATAAGGCATAAAATCTAACCCTATTCTAGCCAAATTATTCCTAACCCCATGCCAAAACAGGCCATGTTTTATAATGTTGGATATCCATTGTAATCTATATGGAAATCCTTTTTTATCTCCTTCCATCTAATGATTACTTATAGATTCTACCATAACTACCGTTACCAGGCTCCATCTCCATTTTAGTTCTAAATTCAGATGGAGGCATAATTTGCCTGTTGTTTGCTTTGGCAATAACATGAACCCTTTCTATGAGCTGAGAATTTGTAGCAAGTTTTGTACGCTCTGCATCATACCATATATTATCCTCTAAACCAACACGTACACCTTTACCAATTGCAATAGCCAAAGAATTCATCATTAATTGTCCGTTACCAATACCTGCAATGCTAACTAATGAATTATCTGTAATATCATTGAGCATAACACCTGTATGTAACAGGTTGGTCTGGGCACAGGCTATATTTCCGAAAAGTAAATTATAATAGAGAGGTGGTCTTATGTAGTCTTTTTTTACTAAATATTTACCGAAATTGATCATTCCAACATCAAAAACTTCTAATTCAGGGACAATACCTTTAGATTTCATTGTTGTTGCTAAATCTTCAATCATACTTGGAGCATTCATACTTGCTACCTTGTTGAAATTTAGAGAACTCAATGTTAAACTTCCCATATCTGGTTTTAAATCTCCTTCTAAAGAAAGTACATCTGCACGTTTATCTAAAGTATTGAAGTCACGACCACTCAAAGAAGTACAAATAACTAAGTCTGGTGCATATTTCCTTATACCAGCAATCATTTCGGCATACACTTCTTTTCTATAGGTAGGAACTCCGGTTGATTCATCCCGAGCATGAATATGAGTCATTGTAATCCCCAACTCGTAAGCACGGTGAACATCTTCAATAACTTCATTTGGTGTTACAGGCACATGCGGAGTCATCTCCTTTGTGGGAATCATTCCTGTAGGTGTGAAGTTTATAATTAACTTGTCCATAATAGGTCTTGGGGTTTAAGAATTTTAACGAATCTAAATTAATTATTTGAATAGCTGTGAAATAACCGATGAACAGAGTACATTGTCCATAAGACGTAATTATATAAAAAAAAACGCAACCAAATTAATGGTTGCGTTTATCTCTATTAAGACTCCTTACTTTTCAGGAAATGATATTTAGTTATTTAACTTCTTCAAAGTCTACATCTTCAACATCACTGCCATCATTAGCATCTTGAGCTTGTCCTTTAGCACCTGCTCCTGCATCTGTTGGTCCACCTCCTTGTGCTCCTCCTTGTGCTTCAGCTTGGGCCTTGTACATTTCTTCGCTTGCCGTTTTCCATGCTTCATTGATTTTCTCCAATGCTGGATCTATCACTTCTATATCTTTTGTTTCGTAAGCTTTTTTCAACTCTTCAAGTGCATCTTCAATTGGCTTTTTCTTATCATCAGATAATTTATCACCAAATTCTTTTAACTGACTTTCTGTTTGAAAAATCATAGCATCTGCACTATTCAACTTATCAGCTGTTTCTTTAGCTTTAGCATCTGCATCTGCATTTGCTTCTGCTTCTTGTTTCATCTTTTGGATTTCTTCTTCTGTCAATCCAGATGAAGCTTCAATTCTGATATCTTGAGACTTGTTTGTTGCCTTATCTGTAGCCGAAACTTTAATGATACCATTGGCATCAATATCAAAAGTTACTTCAATTTGTGGAGTTCCTCTTTTTGCTGGTGGAATACCGTCTAAGTGGAAACGACCTATCGTTTTGTTATCTGCCGCCATTGGACGCTCACCTTGTAATACGTGAATTTCAACTGATGGCTGATTATCTGCAGCTGTTGAGAATACTTGCGATTTCTTTGTAGGAATCGTAGTGTTCGCCTCAATTAACTTAGTCATTACGTTACCCATAGTTTCAATACCAAGAGATAATGGCGTAACATCTAATAAAAGAACATCTTTTACATCACCTGTTAATACTCCTCCTTGGATACCTGCACCAAGAGCTACAACTTCATCTGGGTTTACACCTTTGCTCGGCGCTTTACCAAAGAATTTTTCTACAGCTGTCTGTACTGCTGGGATTCTTGTAGAACCACCAACTAAAATTACTTCGTCAATATCGCTCTTAGATAAACCTGCTGCTTTTAAAGCTGACTCACATGGCTCAATAGTACGCTTTACTAAATCGTCAATTAATTGTTCAAATTTTGAACGTGTTAAAGTACGCACTAAGTGTTTTGGTCCGCTTGCAGTAGCAGTTACATAAGGCAAGTTGATTTCTGTCTGTGCAGAAGATGATAATTCAATCTTCGCTTTTTCAGCAGCTTCTTTTAGCCTTTGCAAAGCCATAGGGTCTTTACGTAAATCTATATCTTCATCTGCTTTGAACTCTTCAGCTAACCAATCGATGATTCTTTCATCTACATCGTCACCACCTAAGTGTGTATCTCCATCAGTAGACAATACTTCAAATACTCCATCACCAAGTTCAAGGATAGAAACATCATGTGTACCTCCACCAAAATCGAATACTACGATTTTTTGATCCGTACCTTTTTTATCCATACCGTAAGCTAATGCTGCTGCTGTTGGTTCGTTGATAATTCTACGAACTTTCAATCCTGCAATCTCACCAGCTTCTTTAGTTGCCTGACGCTGAGAGTCATTAAAATAAGCTGGCACAGTAATAACTGCTTCGCTTACATCTTGCCCTAAATAGTCTTCAGCAGTTTTCTTCATTTTTTGAAGAATCATAGCCGAAAGCTCTTGAGGTGTATATTGACGTCCGTCAATGTCTACACGAGGCGTATCATTGTCTCCCTTAACTACCTTGTAAGGTACACGTTCTGCTTCTTTTTTAGATTCAGAATACTTGTTACCCATAAAACGCTTTATAGAATAAACCGTTTTTTCTGGATTAGTTACTGCTTGTCTCTTAGCTGGATCTCCAACTTTAATTTCTCCGCCTTCTACAAAAGCGATAACAGAAGGAGTCGTTCGTTTACCTTCTGCGTTTGGGATTACAACTGGCTCATTACCTTCCATTACAGAAACGCAAGAGTTGGTTGTACCTAAATCAATTCCAATAATCTTACTCATAATTAATATGTATATTTTGTTGTATAATAATTTTTAAACTCGTTTACAATAAGTCAATCATTATGCCATGACAAAAAATATGACATCATGTCAGATTGATTTATTGAAAATTATTTTCAATTTTTATATACTTTGGTATTAGCTGTCTCTTATACACATCTCCGAGCCCACGAGACCGAGGCTGATCTCGT
>CAJXVG010000153.1 GCA_913061495.1 uncultured Winogradskyella sp. | reverse complement strand
CTACACGTAAGGAGTCGTCGGCAGCGTCAGATGTGTATAAGAGACAGGTATTGGTTAATTTATTACAGAAAATAGGAATTTCTTCCAGAAAATGTATTTTTACTCACAATTAATATTAACCTAAAACCAATCTTTTGAAAAAATTATTATTACTATCCAGTGCCTTTTGTTGTGTATTGTTTTTTTCATGCAGCAGTAGCGACGATTCAAATTCGAGCTCTAACAACATAAATAGTGATGACTATCTTTATTTTATTTCCGGAAAAATAAATGGAGAACCATTTGTATACGGACAATTACGAGAAGCCACCACTGTAGACTATTATTTATCTAATTTTGGAAATTCAATCACTACAGATTGTGCATATTACCCAGACACAGGTGGATTAAATTACGCCACGGGAGTTTATCCAGATTTTGAAAACGAAGCAAGACCGAGTTTCTATTTTGATTTTGTCCGTTTTTATTTGTGTGGATCGGAAGATTCTGCAGCTGAAATGTTTAATGACGCATTCCCTGTAAGTTATTATGATTTTGCGACAAGTAACGATGATGTATCTGGCTCTACTGGTGATATAAGTGCACATTTTAGATTTGATGCAACAAGTTTTTATTTTTACTCAACTCTAGATGGAGATCAAAGCGGAAGCGTTTTTGAAATTACCAGCTCAACAAATGAAACTGTTGTTTTTGGATCCCAAACACTATCTATAAGTCAATTGTTAGAAGGTAACTTTTCATTTAAATTATATAATACAGAAGACCCTTCGGACATTGTTGAGGTCACAGAAGGTCAGTTTAAGTTACCAATGGATTTTGATTAATCGCTGTTTTTTAGTCCAATAAAATATCATAAAAAAAGCCTCTGCAATTAGTAGAGGTTTTTTATTTGCTAAATAAAAAGCTGTAATTTTGCATCAAAATTTCAATACTTGGTTAAAATAGGAAACATAGAATTACCAGATTTTCCATTGCTTTTAGCACCAATGGAAGATGTTAGTGATCCACCGTTTCGTGCATTGTGCAAAGAGCAAGGCGCAGATGTCGTTTATACAGAATTTGTTAGTAGTGAAGGTCTAATTCGTAATGCAGCAAAAAGTGTTATGAAATTAGATATTTATGAAAAAGAACGACCAGTTGGCATTCAAATTTTTGGAGCCAATATGGAGAGTATGTTGCAGACCATTGATATAGTAGAAAAATCCAATCCAGATATTATTGATATAAACTTTGGCTGTCCGGTAAAGAAAGTGGTTTCTAAAGGTGCAGGCGCAGGAATTTTAAAAGATATCTGCCTAATGGAGCAACTCACAGCAGAAATGGTGAAACGAACCAACTTGCCTGTAACCGTAAAAACACGATTGGGTTGGGATCACGATTCCATAAAAATTATTGAGGCTGCAGAACGGTTGCAAGATGTAGGTTGTAAAGCAATAGCAATTCATGGTAGAACCAGAGCACAAATGTATAAAGGAGATGCAGACTGGAAGCCGATTGCAGAAGTTAAGAACAATCCACGTATGCACATTCCGGTATTTGGAAACGGAGATGTAAACACACCTGAACGTGCCGTAGAAATGCGAGATAGTTATGGATTAGACGGAGCAATGATTGGAAGAGCTACCATAGGTAACCCATGGTTTTTTAAACAAGTAAAGCATTACTTTAAAACAGGAGAGCACTTGGACCCAATTTCTATGACAGAGCGTGTTGAAGCAGCGCGTAGACATCTTCAAATGGCTATAGATTGGAAAGGTGAAAAACTAGGTGTTTTTGAAACAAGAAGGCATTACACAAATTATTTTAAGGGTATTCCTAACTTTAAAGAATACCGAATGAAAATGGTAACTAGTGACGATTCAAAAGATGTGTTTAATACTTTTGATGAAGTGCAAGAAAAGTTCTCGGATTACCAGTTCGCTTAACTCGCTTTAATTAAGTTTTTTGTAATTCTCTGCGAAGCGATTTTAGATGCAATAATTCCCAAAGCAAAAATAGTAGCCAATACAATTAGTGCGTTTAAGAAGTTCAACCGTACTGGGTAAGCCAGTTCTGGAGTGAGCATTACCAGCTCAAAAGATTGTTGTAAAAACACAATAGCTAAACCCAGTACAACACCAATTAAACCACTTACAACAGTCATTAAACTACCTTGCAGAAAGAAAATGGATTTTATGGTTTTGGTTTCAGCACCTAAACTAAATAAAGTGTTTAGCGATTTCTTTTTATCTAAAATCATCATAATTATTGCACCAATAACATTGAATAATGCAATTATAATAACCAAAGTGAAAATGAGATAAATTGCCAGATTTTCTGTATTAAGCATTTTAAACAAAGCATCATTCAATTGTTCTCTGTTTTTAATAATAAATCGATTGGGAAAAGTGGCTTCTAGTTGGTTTCTTACTTCAGCTTCTCCAACAGTGGATTCTAATTTCAGTTCTAAAGCACTTATTTTTTCATCATTATAATTTAAAAGTGATTTTGCTAAACTTATATCCGAAAAAATATACTTGCTGTTCAATTCTTCATTAATATAAAATAACCCAACATTAGTCACTAAAACAGAATTATAAGCTCCTTTTATTGAGCTCAATTGTCCTTTTCCTGGCTTTGGTACATATAGCGATAAAGGTTTAAGAAAATCAAAAACTCCAAATGAAAGCTTGTTTGAAATTCCCCAACCAGAAACTACATCATTACTTTTGGGAGTAATCCAATTGCCCTTTGTTACCATTGAATCTATGCTCGTAACTTCCAAATAATTTGAATCAACACCCTTCAAGGTCGCGAGAAGATTCTTGTTTTCAGATTTTATAATAATACGTTCTTCAATGATTTTTGAAGAGGCGGTTATACCTTTAATTTTAGATAGACTTAAGGAATCATTTTTTGACCATAGAAAAGACTTTCCTTCGGTGGGAAGTATTTTTAAGTTTGGATCAACAAAAGATGAAAACTGGAGACTAAAATCCTTTAATCCAGCGAAGACGGAAAGCACAATAAACAATGCTGCTGAAGCAATAATAACTCCGCCTGAAGCAATAAGCGTCATTATATTTATAGCATTGTTACTGCTTTTAGAAAACAGATAACGTTTTGCTATATAAAGCGAAAAATTCACTTAAGATTTTTTTCTTTTATCTAATAAATCAGGATTTTCCAAAGGGTCTTCCTCTCCTTTAAGTGAACGTTCAATACCATCAATATATTCGAGTGAATCATCAATAAAAAACTCAAGGATTGGCATACGTCTTAATTGATGACGTGTGCGTTGGGCCAGTTCGTGCCTTATTAAAGGCTTATTGGATTTAATACCCTCTAACAACGGTTTAGCTTCTTTATTTGGAAAAATACTGAGGTAAACCTTTGCTATAGAAAGATCTGACGTTACAATAACTTTAGATACCGAAATAATAACACCTTTAAGTCCGCCAGAAGAAGCTGCGTGCTGCAAAACCTCTGCCACATCTTGTTGAAGAATACCTGCTATTTTTTTCTGTCTATTACTTTCCATACTGCAAAAGTAGAGGATATTTGAGTATTATAGTATTTTTATGCAACAAAATTAAAATGAGCATGCAAAAAATAGAACATATAGGAATCGCTGTAAAAGACATAAATAGGTCAAATAATCTCTTTGAATCACTTTTCGGAAAAGCACATTATAAGATTGAAGATGTAGAAAGTGAAGGGGTAAAAACATCATTTTTTCAATGTGGTCCAAACAAAATAGAATTACTTGAAGCGACTGACAAAGACAGTCCGATTGCTAAGTTTATTGAGAAAAAAGGGGAGGGCATTCACCATATTGCCTTTGCGGTAGATGATATTGAAAGCGAAATAAAGAGATTGAGCAATGAAGGCTTCGAAATGATTCACAATAAACCAAAGAAAGGTGCGGATAATAAGTTAATTGCTTTTTTGCATCCAAAAGCCACAAATGGCGTATTGATAGAATTGTGCCAAGAGATAGCTAAGTAAATTGAATTAATTTTCTTGTAGAGTTTTAAAATATGTAGTAATATTGCAGGCTCATAAGTATTAGCTTTTATAGTTAATCGGTCCCATAGCTCAGTTGGTTAGAGCACCTGACTCATAATCAGGTGGTCCTTGGTTCGAGCCCAAGTGGGACCACAAATTTCAAAACAAACCCTTCAATCAATTGAAGGGTTTGTTTTTTTCTCAAAAATAGTGACCTTCTGCTTTATTCTTTTTTCAAATTATAGTATTTTCTCTTTCTAAAAAAATCTAAAAATGGAAGCTGATATTTTAAAGTCTCAATTCAAAATAAAACACTTACCACAACTATTGGTTGACACTTACAAAGTATGGATAAATGATGACCCTTGGAGATTAAGTGCGGTTGTGGCTTACTATGCTGTTTTGTCATTGCCAGGTCTATTGGTTATAATCCTTAATACTGTAGGCAGTATTTGGGGCTATGAGATTGTACAGGGTGAATTGTCCAAAGAGATAGGTTTAGCAATGGGAAAGGACACTGCAGAAGCAATTGAGGGCATGATGGCAGAAACCTTAAATGAGGATAAGAATTTAATATCTACAATAATTGGTATTGCAACAATTTTATTTGGTGCGACGGGTGTGTTTTATCAATTACAAATTTCGCTGAATAAAATTTGGGAGGTGAAACAAAATGATGCTTTTAGTTTTAAGAAAATAATTTCTGACAGAGCAAGAAGTTTTGCTTTTATTCTGGGCATTGGCTTTTTGCTATTGATCAGTTTCGTTTTAACCGCTGTTATTTCTGCATTAACAGATTATATTGAGCGCCTGTTTCCTGATATTGTTTTGTATTTAGCTTATATACTTGACTTTTTAATTTCGGTACTTATTATTTCAACCCTTTTCGCCATGATGTTTCGCTATATGCCAGATGTTAGGGTTAGATGGAAAACCGTTTGGGTAGGTGCAATACTAACTGCTGTACTTTTTGTTTTTGGTAAGTTTTTGCTTGGTATTTATTTTGGGCAATCAGATCCTGGATCTACTTATGGCACAGCTGGGAGTATCGTTCTGGTTCTTCTTTGGGTTTCATATTCTTGCTTAATTTTCTTTTTTGGGGCAGAATTCACTAAAGTATATGCCTTAAAGTACGGTCACTTTAAAAGTAATAAAACAGAGAAGCTTTTGGGGAACAAAACCTAGAAATTAGGTTTAAGAACTTCGTTTTTAGAATAATAGTTTTAATTTTTTAGTGTGAAATTGAAAAAATTCAGAACCTAAAAATCCGTTTATGATTCAAAAAAAACCAAAAAGAACATTATATTTACGTTAAACACTAGGCTTAAAAGACTAATTTCTTCCCTAAATCTATGGCTTTTGTGTATTTCATCGATAATATTTGCTTTTCAAAGATATTTTTTAATAAAATAAATTTTGTTGACTGAGATTTTTTTTTACTTTTACAACCCATGAACACAAAACTTAACAGGTTTATTCTAGCATGTGTGCTAACAATGTTAGTAAGTAATATTTCGCTGGCACAAGGTGTAAATCCTCCCCCTCCTCCTACACCACCACCACCACCAGGACTTCTTGTAGATGGAGGACTTATTGCTTTGTTTGTGGTGGCTTTAATTTATGGGGTTCACAAATCATTAAAGCTTTCTAAGAAACTTTCTTAATGTCTTAAATCATTGAGGCGCTTTATATATTTCCCAATAACATCAAATTCTAAGTTTACAATATCACCTATTTTCAGGTTTTTAAATGTAGTATGGTTATAGGTGTATGGAATTATGGCTACGGAAAAACAGTTTAACTCAGAGTTTACAACCGTTAAGCTTACACCATTTATTGTTATTGAACCTTTTTCAATTGTAATGTTTTTTAAGAATTCATCATACTCAAAAGTAAAAATCCAGCTTCCATCTTCTGGCCTAATTGCTGTGCATTTTGCCACTTGGTCTACATGACCTTGTACAATGTGTCCATCTAAACGATCACCAAGTTTCATGGCACGCTCAAGATTTACAATTTCATCTTCAATAAGCGAACCCAAGTTAGTTTTATCAAGCGTTTCCTTTATAGCGGTAACGGTATATGAATTGTTATTAATACGTACAACGGTAAGACAAACACCATTGTGGGCAACACTCTGATCTACTTTCAATTTGTCAGTAATAGAAGAGCTCATTGTAATATGAAGATTATCTCCATCATTAACTAACTTTGTAACCGTTCCCAAATCTTCAATAATACCAGTAAACATAGAAGTGCTTTATTTGATTAAATTTGTACTCACAAAGATAATTACAATTAAAGACGAAAAATCACTTTTTAATAAGAAAATAGGAGAACAAGATTAATGAAGAAAGATGAAAAAATTAGTGTAGGGATTTCAGTTGGAGATCTCAATGGCATTGGTCCAGAAATAATAATAAAGGCTTACGAGGATCCAAGAACTCTAGAGTTAAGTACTCCAGTCATTTTTGCATCTTCAAAAACCATGCAGTTTTTTAAGAACCATTTCAATAGTAAAATTAATTTTTTCAACATAGACCAACCTGAAAAAATGGTTCACGGAAAGGTCAATGTTGTTAACGTTTGGAAAGAACCAGTAAAAATAGAATTTGGGAAATCTGACCCGAAAATAGGGGAATATGCTATAAAATCTCTTGAAGCCGCTACTAAGGCCTTAAAAGACGGAGTTATTGATGTGTTGGTGACAGCACCAATAAACAAAAACAACATTCAGTCCAATAAATTTAATTTTCCAGGCCACACAGATTATTTAGCAAAAGCACTGGACGGAAAAAGCCTAATGTTTATGGTAAGCGAAGACTTAAGGGTTGGCCTACTAACAGACCATGTGCCATTAAAAGACATTTCAAATCACATAACAGAGCAATTAATCAACGAAAAAATAGAAACCGTCACAAAGTCCTTAAAACAAGATTTCTCTATCAGGAAACCCAAAATAGCGGTTTTAGCAATCAACCCTCATGCAGGTGATAATGGCGTTATTGGCAATGAAGACGACACCGTTTTAAGACCAACTTTAGATAAAATTAAATCTGAAGACAACTTAGTTTATGGACCTGTCTCTTATACACATCTGACGCTGCCGACGACTCCTTACGTGTAGAT
>CAJXVG010000152.1 GCA_913061495.1 uncultured Winogradskyella sp. | reverse complement strand
CGAGATCAGCCTCGGTCTCGTGGGCTCGGAGATGTGTATAAGAGACAGGTATATACCAAAACAGGAGATAAGGGTACCACAGCCTTATTCGGTGGTACAAGAGTACCTAAACACCATATCAGAATAGAAAGCTACGGCACTATAGATGAGCTCAACTCATACATTGGGTTAATTAGAGATCAAGATATTGATAAACTGTACAAAAATACTCTGATGGATATCCAGGATAAGTTATTTACCGTTGGTGCAATTTTGGCCACAGACCCTGAAAAAGCCACTTTAAAAAACGGCGAGCAACGACTTAAAATTCCGAAAATAGCTAACGAGGATATTGAGCAATTGGAAAAAGAAATGGATCAAATGGAAAACAGCTTACCACCAATGACCCACTTTGTCTTACCTGGTGGTCACCAAACCGTGTCATTCTGTCACATAGCACGTACAGTATGCCGCAGAGCTGAGCGTTTAGCATCGCATCTTAATGATTTAGAGCCGTTTCAACCCGAAACATTAATGTATATCAATCGCCTTTCTGACTATCTTTTTGTATTGGCACGGAAGTTGTCAAATGAGTTAGAGGCAGAAGAGATTAAATGGATTCCTCAGAAAAATTCTTAAGTTTTTGCCGTCAAACTAAGATAATGCAATATCCTAGTTTGGAAATGTTGAAGATTACACGTTCTTTTTATTAATGATGAATTAATTTGATTTTTTCTTGAATATTTCAACTAAAAAATTATTTTTGCAAAAATTAAAATTACAACGCAAATGTATTGGACATTAGAATTAGCATCGTATTTAAGTGATGCACCTTGGCCAGCAACCAAAGATGAGCTTATTGACTATGCAATTAGAACAGGAGCTCCTTTAGAAGTTGTGGAAAATTTACAAGCAATTGAAGACGAAGGCGATTCGTACGACTCAATTGAAGAAATTTGGCCAGACTATCCAACTGACGAAGATTACCTCTGGAATGAGGATGAATATTAACATATAAATTTACACAATTAAAGTCTCTTGCGTTATCTTAACTGAGAGACTTTTTTTATTTTCGGACGTTTTTAATCCGAAGCAATGCTTGGCTTAAAAAGCGAGATTTACTGAAACCAAAAACAAAGTATTGATACATTATCAATCACATTCAAAATATAAACTATGGGCTTATTAGATAAAGTACTTAAGGTTTTTGTTGGAGACAAATCCAAACAAGACGTAAGTGCCATAAAACCAATTGTTGACAAAGTAAAAACATTTGAAAGTGCTCTCGAAGCCCTGTCACATGATGAACTTAGAGCAAAAACCGCAGAATTTAAAGCAAAAATTGCTGAGGCCAGACAACCTCTAAATACAAAAAGAGAAGAACTGCTTACAAAAGCAGAAGCTACTGAAGACATTGACGAACGCGAAGACATCTACCTCGAAGTTGATAAAATTGACGACGAGATATATAATGTTATTGAAGATGTATTAAACGATATTCTACCAGAAGCATTCGCTGTAGTTAAAGAAACTGCCAAACGCTTTGTTCATAATACAGAAATACCAGTAACAGCAAACGCTTTTGACCGTGAAGTTTCTGGTGACAAAGATTATGTAACCTTAGATGGTGACAAAGCTGTATGGGCAAATTCTTGGGATGCTGCAGGCAAGCCAATCACTTGGGATATGATTCATTACGATGTTCAGCTTATTGGTGGTGTCGCTATGCACCAAGGTAAAATTGCTGAAATGCAAACTGGTGAAGGTAAAACGCTTGTGGCTACGCTTCCTGTTTATTTAAATGCACTTGCAGAAAAAGGAGTTCATTTAGTAACTGTAAACGATTATTTAGCAAAACGAGATAGTGCATGGATGGCACCCATATTTGAGTTCCATGGTATGAGCGTAGATTGTATTGATTACCACAAACCAAACTCAGACGCACGTCGCAAAGCCTATAATGCTGATATCACTTATGGAACAAACAACGAGTTTGGTTTCGATTACTTGCGTGATAACATGGCGCATTCGCCAGAAGATTTAGTGCAACGCCCACATCATTATGCAATTGTTGATGAGGTAGATTCTGTTTTAGTAGATGATGCACGTACTCCCTTAATTATTTCAGGACCAGTTCCTAAAGGAGACGAACACGAGTTTGATGCGCTTAAACCAAAAGTTCAACAAATTGAAGATGCACAACGTAAATATTTAGTTGGTGTTTTGGCTGAAGCTAAAAAACTGATTGCAGAAGGAGATACTAAGGAAGGTGGTTTCCAGTTATTGAGAGCCTACAGAGGTATTCCAAAGAATAAAGCGTTAATTAAGTTTTTGAGTGAAGAAGGAATTAAGCAATTACTTCAAAAAACCGAAAATCATTACATGCAAGATAACAATAGGGAAATGCCTAAAGTAGATGCTGAGCTCTACTACGTTATCGATGAAAAAAACAATCAGGTTGAATTGACCGATAAAGGTGTTGAATACCTTTCTGGCGAAGATGATCCTAATTTCTTTGTAATGCCAGAAATGGGAACTGAGATTGCCAAGATTGAAGGCCAGAATTTATCCTCTGAGGAAGAAGCTAATCTTAAGGAAGATTTATTTAGAGACTTCGGAGTGAAATCTGAACGTATTCATACTTTAAATCAACTTTTAAAAGCTTACGCCTTGTTCGAAAAAGACAATCAATATGTTGTTATGGACAACAAAGTAATGATTGTAGATGAGCAAACGGGTCGTATTATGGATGGTCGTCGTTACAGCGACGGATTGCACCAAGCTATTGAAGCCAAGGAAAATGTAAAAATTGAAGCTGCTACACAAACATTTGCAACGGTAACTCTTCAAAATTACTTCAGAATGTATCGTAAGCTGTCTGGTATGACAGGTACAGCAGTAACAGAAGCTGGTGAATTTTGGGAAATCTATAAATTGGATGTAGTTGAAATTCCAACTAACAGACCAATAGCAAGAGATGACAAAGATGATTTGGTATATAAAACCAAGCGCGAAAAATACAATGCGGTAATTGACCAGGTTACAGAATTATCAAATGCAGGAAGACCAATATTAATTGGTACAACAAATGTTGAAATTTCCGAACTTTTGGGAAAAATGCTTAGCATCCGAAAAATTCCACACAACGTTTTAAATGCAAAACAGCATAAAAAAGAGGCAGATATTGTAGCGCAAGCTGGTAATGCTGGGCAAGTGACCATTGCTACCAATATGGCTGGTCGTGGTACTGACATTAAGTTAAGTGACGAGGTGAAGAAAGCTGGTGGTCTTGCCATTGTTGGTACGGAACGTCACGATTCGAGACGTGTGGATAGACAGTTACGTGGTCGTTCTGGTCGTCAAGGAGATCCAGGAAGTTCGCAGTTTTATGTGTCTTTAGAAGATAATTTAATGCGTTTGTTTGGTAGTGAACGTATTGCCAAAATGATGGATAGAATGGGCTTAAAGGAAGGTGAAGTAATTCAGCATTCCATGATTTCAAAATCTATTGAGCGTGCCCAGAAAAAAGTAGAGGAAAACAACTTTGGTGTTCGTAAACGTCTTTTAGAATATGATGATGTAATGAACGCTCAAAGAGAAGTGGTTTACAAACGTCGTCGTCATGCCTTACACGGAGAACGCTTGCGCGTGGATTTGGCAAATATGATCTATGATACTTCTGAAGGTATTGCATTAAGCAACAAGGAAGCTAATGATTATAAGAATTTTGAATTTGAATTAATCCGTTATTTCTCTATGCCATCTCCAATTTCTGAAACTGAATTCGGAAAAATGGGAGCTCAGGAAATTGCGGGCAAAATTTATAAAGCTGCATTTCAACATTACAGAGACAAAATGCAACGCAACGCAGATTTAGCATTCCCAGTAATTGAAAATGTTTATAATACGCAACGCGATAGATTTAAGCGAATTGTAGTGCCATTTACCGATGGCGTTAAAAACCTTCAGGTAGTAACGGATTTGGAAAAAGCATACGAATCTAAAGGAAAGCAATTAATCAATGATTTTGAAAAGAATATTACGCTTGCCATTGTAGATGATGCTTGGAAAACACATTTGCGTAAAATGGATGAACTGAAACAATCAGTTCAGTTAGCTGTACACGAACAAAAAGATCCGTTGTTAATTTATAAATTTGAAGCGTTTGAGCTTTTTAAAGTTATGATTGACCAAGTGAATAAAGATGTTATTTCGTTTTTATTTAAAGGCGAAATTCCTCAAGAAACAGCAGATACCATCCAAGAGGCTAAAAAGCGTAAAGAAGAAAAGTTAGAAACGCAAAAAGAGGATATTCCAAATTTAGATGAACGTTCTGCTCAAAACAGAGCTGCTGGTCAAGGAGCTTCAGGTCAACAGCAACAGGTTACAGAAACCATTGTTAGGGAACAGCCAAAAATTGGACGTAACGATAAAGTAACCATTAAGCATGTAATGAGTGGAGAAAATAAAACCGTAAAATACAAACAAGCTATTCCTTTAATTGATAAAGGAGAATGGATTTTGGTTAATGATTAACAAAATATTCTGCGTAAGCAGAAATCTCTCAAATAGAATTTAAATCCTGATGCAATGTATCAGGATTTTTTTTGTTGGTATCAATATATTTTCATAATATTAAATTGGGGCATACTCTAAATTTTTACTTCCTTAGTTAAAGAATTTATACCGTAATATTTTCAATAAATATATTCTTCTTAATTTCCCATAAAATTAAACTTTGAAAACCCCTAAATCCAACAGAAAAGATTCGACATATCATAAATGGAGGAAAAAAATTATTTCTGCCTTTTTGATAATTGTTCTCTTTCCAACTATTCTGTTTACGATTGGCTGGTTTAACAGAGATACCTTAATTAATTATTTACAAGATTGGTATAACGAAAATAACTCTGGCACATTAACCATTGGAAAGATAAATACCAGTTTTATAAGCGAGTTTCCAAAAGTTGGTTTTACGTTAAAGAACATTAAACAAACCAATACAGATACAATAGCTAAAAAATTCTCTACTTCGCAAATAGAAGAAGCTAAAGTTACCATAAGCGCAACAAACCTATTGAGTGGTAATATTAAATTTGATAAAATTAAGATTAAAAATGCCGTCATTACTTCAGAGGTTAAATCAAACAAGTCTTTAGCATATCACAAACAATTAAAACAGAATAAAAATACTAGGGAAGGTAAAGGTTTTACGATGCCAGAATGGACAAGCTCTAAAGGAGTAAGCTTCTTAGTTGAGAATGTAAAATACATCTCTAGAGATACAATTCTCAACAAAAATTTCAATTTGGATATTCATAAAATCGAAGGTTATTACAAAGGAAACACACGTATGCTTAATGGCAACCTAACAATGAATATTACCGTTAATAAACTGGGTTTCAATACAGAAAAAGGAAGTTATTTTAATGGCGCAAGTATAACTGGAAACCCTGATTTTACAATTGATTTAGAACACGATAACATTTCAGTACCAGAATTTTTGTTCAATGTAGATGCACAAACCTTTAATCTAAGTGCAAATTTTGATTTACATAAATCTGATAATTATCAATTTAAACTTCAAAACTCCAATACCGATTTTAAAGCGCTTAAATCTTTATTGCCAAATAACATAAGTTCTAAAATTCAAATTTATAATTTAAAAGACCCTATTAAAACCAAACTTAATCTTTCAGGTAAATTCGCTTATGGAAATAGCCCAAATATTGAAGTTGATTTTTCAACAGTTGGTAATAACATACAAATTGGGAAAAAATTAAACCTTAAAAACGTATCCCTTCAAGGACACTTAACAAATGACTTGTATAAAATGGATAGTTTAAGAAATGTTAGAAAATCTGACAAGGACCTAAAGATTATTTTCAACAATATATCTGCTGACCTAGACCAAATAAAAGTGGACATAAGCAATGCTTACTTTCGCAGTACTCCAGAGGCATTAAACTATGTTAATGCAGATATTCGATTAGAAGGTAGTAATGAGGCGCTGGCTAACCTAATTGAGACTGATAATTTTGATTTTAAAGGAGGCACATTTTTACTTAATGCTTCAGTTTCTGGTGACCTTCCCAATGCTTATCAATTTGTAAATAAAGCTACAGGTAATTTCAAATTAAACAATACACGTGTTATCCTAAAAAAGAACGGCTTACAATTACCAATTCAAACCATTTCTCTTTCTTTAGAAAGAGAAAATTCCACCTTAAATAAATTGCTTGTTAATTTTCCAAACGGTGAAGATTTGGTACTTAGAGGTAAACTCAAAAACATCTCTGCACTTTTGTCTAAAAACCCTAATACCTCAACAACAAGTAACATCCTGCTCGATTCTAAAAAACTGAACATTAGCGATATCATTGAATTGGCAAAAAAATTCGTTCCGGAGAATAAAAAAAATATTGACGATCGTAAAAACCTACACGAAACACTTGAAACCGTGTATAACCAATTTCACCCAAGTTTCGATATTAATGTTGAAGCTTTGACATACAATGATGTAACTATTAGTAACTTAAAGTCAAAAATTGATTTGGTTAACTCTAAAACCATCCTATTTCGCAATTTTGATTTTAATTATTCAAATACACTAACAAAATTAAAAGGTAACCTGGTAATACCAGAACCTGAAAGTAACTTCAGAAATGCCATTTATATAGATGCTGAGGCAAAATCGAATGGCTCTATAACCGTTTTCGAAAAATTATTTGACATTCAATTATTTGCAATCAACTCTGGTGAATATCAGTTTAACGGAAATGTAAAGGGCAATTTGCAGAAATTCAATGAAATTCTAAAAAATACGAAAGGGGATTTAACATTAAACAACACCAAGCTCTACTATGATTCCGCAAAAATGGAAATAAATATAGATTCCCTGGCGCTCTATGTTAATAATTCCGATTTATTTCTAAATAAATTTAATTTAAAAATTGGAGAACTCAACCCGATAAACTTAAGCGGAAACATCAAAAAATTCCCTAGTTTTTTAATTGACAAAACACCAAATAATGGTTCTGTATTTCTAAAAATCACATCTTCGTTTATTGATGGTAATTCTACATTAAACGCTATAAACTCATTAAAAGATGAGGACAAACTAAAAATTACAAAAAACAAAAATGCTTTACACCAAATATTTAAGGACATTAATAAATTTAATCCCTGTCTCTTATACACATCTCCGAGCCCACGAGACCGAGGCTGATCTCGT
>CAJXVG010000151.1 GCA_913061495.1 uncultured Winogradskyella sp. | reverse complement strand
CGAGATCAGCCTCGGTCTCGTGGGCTCGGAGATGTGTATAAGAGACAGACATAAATGTACTTATCTAATCACTCATTGAATACTACAATCCGTTTTAATATTAACGCTAATAAAAGAATTAGGCTTTTAAAACTATTCTAAAGCGTGCCTTACCATCGTGTAAGTGTTTTAAGGCTGCGTTGACGTCTTCCATTTTAAATTCTTCAACAGTTGGATAAATATCATGTCTCACACAGAATTCTAACATCTTTCTAGTTAAGGCAATACTTCCTAAAGGACTTCCTCCAACAGATTTTTCGCCACCAATCATACTAAAAGCGGGTATTTCCATCGGTTCTAAAACAGCACCAACGGTATGTAACTTTCCTTGTGGTGCCAATGTGGTTAAAAAGGCATTCCAATCTAACTTCACATTTGTTGTATTTAAAATAAAATCTAATGAGCCTGCTATACTTTCTAATTCCTTAGGATCTGTAGAATCTACTACATTGTGAGCTCCCATTTTTTTAAGGGCTTCTGTTTTATCTTTATTTGACGTAAAAGCAGTTACCTCACAACCCCAAGCTTTTAAAAACTTTAAAGCCATGTGTCCTAATCCGCCAATACCAATAACACCAACTTTATCTGTTGGCTGTACTCCTGATAGAACAATTGGATTAAAAACTGTAATTCCACCACAAAATAACGGTCCGGCTTTTGCCATATCTATACCTTCTGGTAATTTGGTAACCCAAGACCAATGCCCTCTTACTTTATCAGCAAAGCCTCCATGTCTTCCAACTATTGTACCTTCGGCATCATTGCATAAATGTTGTTTTCCGTCCATACATTGGTTACAGTGCATGCACGATTCAGAAAACCATCCCATACCAACTTTGTCTCCAATTTTAAGCCCTTTTACTTCAGAGCCGAGAGCCGTAATCTCGCCAACAATTTCGTGTCCTGGAACTAGAGGATACTGCGATTGTCCCCAATCATTATTAATCATACTTACATCACTGTGGCACAAACCACAATAATGTACTTTTATATCTACGTGTTCTTTATCTAATTCTGGGAAGTCGTAATTGAATTTTTCTAATTCTGAATTTGCTGACTTTGCAGCATAAGCATTTACTTTCATATTATGTTTTTTCGGTTTTTTAAAATTAGTTAAAACCGAAAGAAACAATGTTAGATTGAAGTTAATCTTTAAAGAAGTTTTAGTTCACTTTTTTTCCTGGAATATCACGACCATTTTGGTGTAAAACCAAACCTATTGTTTCTCTATTTTCATTGCTTTTAAAAGTAACACTAGCTTCTACAACTTTTAGGAAAAATTCATTTTTTGCAGAGGCAAAAATCTCAAACTCTGGTTGATTAGTTGCTTGTGCCAATAATTGATTGCCTACTCGTTTGATGGTAATAAAAAATTCTGGAGACAACTGATATTTGCCTGTATAGCTTTCTAATGTAGCTTCATCTACCTCAACAATACCTGGAAACTCTCTTTTCTTTGGCAACTCTAAATTTATGTCCTGTCCCAATACTTTTAATCCTATGGCGTCTGTAGTAAAAGTTGAATTAGTTAAAACCACCACACCCTCATTTGTATCGGAATTAAATCCGCTAAAAGCACGATAGCCTCCTGTACCTCCGTTATGCCAAGTTATAGAACCATTATTGGCAAAATGCCAAGCCAAGCCAATATTAAAATTATTAGTTGTGTCTGTGAATGCAATTTTATGGCTTAATTTCATAGCCTTGTTTAAACTTGAATCACTATTGGACATATTAGCTTTAATAAATTTTACCATATCGCTTGTACTAGACCTTATGGCACCAGCTCCTGCCAATGAAGTAATATCCCAATTGCTCGTTCTTTCTAATTGTTCATTATACCCATAAGCTAGCCTTTTCTTCATCCTATCTGTAAACACAATTTGAGTATCGTCCATACCTAAAGGCTTTGCTATTCTTTGCACAACCAATTCTTCATAGCTTTTGCCAGTATGCAATTCTAATATATGACCCAACAGACCCATACCAAGATTAGAGTATTCATATAAACTACCAATATCTCTTTCTAATTTATAGGCTGATAAAAATTCATACAATTGTTCAACAGTGTAATCTGCGAACGGATTCAACCTATCTTTTGGATTAAAATTTGTTGGCATTCTTGGCAGTCCTGAAGTATGTGTTGCTAAATCCTTTAGAGTTATAACTTTTTCACCTCTTGTTGGTACACTCACAGTTTCAGGTAAATATTTTGAAATTGGATCTATAAGTTCCATATTGCCTTTCCATATTTCGTCTGCCAACAAAATTGTTGTAAACACCTTAGAAATTGAACCTATCTCATAGATGGTATTTTCATTTACTGGTTGTCCATTTTCCAATAACGTATTTCCATAATTAAAATACGTAACCTCGTCTCCTTTAATGTAAGCCATGGAAATACTTGGGTTAAACCCTTGCTCTACCCTTTGCTGAACATGAGTTTTAACATCTGCTGGAATAATTAAATCTTGAGCAAACGTAAATTGTAAAGTGGTTAAAGCAATAAAGAATAGATATAAATTTCTCATAATGTGAAGTTTTAATTATAAGACTAAAAAATCCTCTGAAAGTTACATTATTCTTTTATACTCTTAGCGAATATCTAAACAACCACCTACTATTTAAAAAACAAATGTTGTTTTGAATAAGAAATTTCATTAAGATCTGAAATTACAAAATCCGCTGAAGCATAATCTTGATTAACTGAATGTGGACTTTTAAAACCTACACAAAAAATACCTGCGGCATTCGCGGCTTTTATTCCATTTGTAGAGTCTTCAATAACCATACATTCAGACTTAGGATAACCCGTTGCTGCTGCTGCTTTATTAAAAATTTCGGGATGTGGTTTGGATTTTTTTAAATCTGCACCACTGAATTTTCCACTGAAATATTGATTGAGGTCAAAACGCTCAAAAATCTGGTTAATGCCATTCATAGAAGCTGATGATGCCACAATCAAAGTGACATTGTTAGAGTGATAGTCTCTAATGCGTTCTAAAACACCATCGATGAGTGCGAGTTCTTTATCGTTTTCAAATAAAACTTTATAATGTTTTCGTTTTAAACCAACTAAGTGATCTGGTTGATGCTCTAAATTGAAATGATCTACAAGCCGTTTACAAATATTGATAGTGGATTGTCCTGTAAATGACGAATAAAGTTCTTCATTTACATTAATTTTTACCTCATCAAACATTTGATGGTAGGCTTTTCGATGTAATGGTTCTGTGTCAATAATGACACCGTCCATATCAAATAAAACAGCTTTTAGCATAGAATTTTATTGTTTTCTGCGAAGATAAAAAAGTATCTGTCATAGCGTGAACTATAGACCACGCAATCTAATATAATTAAACAAAATATCTCATCAGACTATATAAGCATAATGTGCAAACAGTAGACAAGAGTATTTTTTGAATTTATAATTTCTCATCTATAATACGCTGTACTACTTCAGGATTTAAAAGTGTACTTGTATCACCTAATTTATCGGTTTCATTAGATGCTATTTTTCGGAGTATTCGACGCATTATTTTACCTGATCGTGTTTTTGGCAAACCATTAGTAAATTGAATTTTATCGAGTTTAGCGATTGGTCCAATTCTGTCTGTTATGAGTTGATTGATTTCTTTTCTTAGATTGTCATGGTTTCGGCTTTCGCCAGAATCTTTTAAGGTTATATAACCGTATAGTGCACTACCCTTTACATCATGAGGAAAGCCAACTATTGCAGACTCTGCTACGGCTTGGTGTTCATTGATGGCATCTTCAATCGGAGCTGTTCCTAGGTTATGACCAGAAACAATAATTACATCATCTACTCTACCTGTAATTCTATAATAGCCAACTTCATCTCTCATTGCGCCATCACCCGTAAAGTACATATTTTTATAAGCTGAAAAGTAAGTGTCTTTGTAACGTTGATGATCCCCCCAAATGGTTCTTGCAATACCTGGCCAAGGATATTTAATGCATAAACGACCTTCAACTTGGTTACCTTTAATTTCGTCTCCATTTTCATCCATTAAAGCAGGTTGAATACCAATAAATGGCAGTGTTGCGTACGTAGGTTTTGTTGGTGTAGAAAACGGAATTGGTGTAATCATTATTCCTCCTGTTTCGGTTTGCCACCATGTATCTACAATTGGGCTTTTTTTCTTCCCAATGTTTTCGTTGTACCAATGCCACGCTTCTTCATTAATGGGTTCTCCCACAGTTCCTAAAACTTTTAACGATGACAAATCATGCTTGTCAACATACTCTGTCCCTTGTTTTGCCAATGCTCTTATGGCTGTTGGCGCCGTATAAAACTGATTGACTTTATGCTTTTGAACAATATCCCAAAAACGACCAAAATCAGGATAACTCGGTACACCTTCAAACATAACCGTAGTCGCTCCATTTGCCAACGGCCCGTAAACAATATAACTGTGACCTGTAATCCAACCTATATCTGCTGTGCACCAGTAAATATCATCCTCTTTATATTGAAATACATTTTTAAAGGTATAAGCCGTGTAAACCATATAACCTGCGCTAGAATGTACCATTCCTTTTGGTTTTCCTGTTGAACCAGAAGTATAAAGAATAAATAATGCGTCTTCGGCATCCATAACCTCCGCAGTAAAATCTTGATGTGCATCTTCTAACAGTGGTTGCAACCAATGATCACGACCGTCTTTCATGCTAATTTTTGAATTGATTCGTTTTGCTACCAATACAGAATCTATATTTGGACAATCTTCTAAAGCCTCATCAACAATACCCTTTAAATCTATGGTTTTTGAACCACGATACGATCCATCTGAAGTAATTACCATTTTAGCATCACAATCATTGATTCTTGTTGATAATGCCGTTGCAGAAAAACCTGCAAAGACCACCGAATGGATTGCGCCAATTCTTGCACATGCTAAAACTGAAATAGCTAATTCTGGAATCATAGGTAGATAAATACAAACTCTATCTCCTTTTTTAATCCCTTTGTCTTTTAGTACGTTAGCAAATTTACAGACACGAGCGTGCAATTGGCTATAGGTAATGTGTTGAGCCTGTTCTTTTGGATCGTTGGGTTCAAAAATAATTGCTGTTTTATCTCCTCTGGTTGGTAAATGTCTGTCTAAACAGTTTTCAGTTATATTCAATTTAGCATTTTCAAACCATTTTACTTCTGGTTTGGTAAAATCCCAACTGAGAACATTATCCCATTTTTTTCGCCAAACAAAATGCTCTTCGGCTATTTCGTCCCAGAATTGTTCTGGATTTCTAACTGATTTACGATAAACTTGATAATATTCTTCTAAGTGTTTGATATGATAATTGCTCATTAAAAAGTATGATTTATTCAGGTTATAAGATAGTTATTTAGGATTGAAGTGCGCATCCTCTTGCGCTGTCAATATTCTGGAATGAATTATAAACCTTAACCCAAGAGGAATTTCCAACGAAAAGCTCGCTCCTCTCCCTTCTGTGATATCTATGGTAAGGTGTGTATGTTTCCAATATTCAAATTGGTCTTGATTCATATAAAAGTTCACACCCGCAACTTTACCCAAAAGAACATCACTTTCATCAAGATACATATCTTCTTTTTCAAAAATCATTGGCGAAGAACCATCACAACAACCTCCACTCTGGTGAAAAATTAATTCACCATGTTTTTCTTTCAACTGCTCTACTACTTTTAGAGCTGGTTCCGTTATTTCTACACGTTTCATATTTTAAATATATTGAAAAGGCTGAACTATTTCACATAATTCAGCCTTAATTACTGTTAATCAATTTCTAAAAAAATCCTAGTTTCTTTTTATCGTAAGAAATCAGCATGTTTTTTGTTTGTCTGTAATGGCTCATCATCATCAAATGGTTTTCTCTACCGAATCCAGATTTTTTGTAACCACCAAATGGCGCGTGCGCAGGATAAGCATGGTAACAATTCACCCATACACGACCCGCTTTAATAGCACGAGGAACTTCGTATAATTGATGAGCATCTCGTGTCCAAACGCCTGCACCGAGACCATAAAGGGTATCGTTGGCAATTTCAATAGCCTCTGCTTCATCCTTAAATTTTGTGACACATACTACAGGGCCGAAAATTTCTTCTTGAAAAACCCTCATCTTATTATGACCTTCTAATATGGTAGGTTTTATATAGTATCCCTTAGATAAATCTCCTTCTTTATTCGCTTCTCCACCACAAAGCACCTTTGCTCCTTCGTCTTTTCCAATTTTGATATAGGATTGTATTTTCTCGTACTGATCATTAGATGCCTGAGCACCAACCATACAACTATTGTCATAAGGACTGGTTTGTACTATGGCTTTGGTGCGTTCTACCACACGTTCCATAAACTTGTCGTAAATATCTTCTTGAACCAAAATACGCGATGGGCATGTACATACTTCTCCTTGGTTAAAGGCAAACAGTACAGCTCCCTCAATAGCCTTGTCCAAATACTCATCATCTGCGTCCATTACGGAATTGAAAAAAACGTTTGGTGACTTTCCACCCAGTTCCATAGTAACTGGATTTAAGTTTTTGGAAGCATATTGCATAATCAATTGGCCTGTGGTGGTTTCTCCTGTAAATGCTACTTTATCTACTTTAGAGCTAGATGCCAATGGTTTTCCTGCTTCAGGACCAAAGCCATGAATAATGTTGATTACACCTGGTGGAAAAACATCTGCTATTTTCTCCATAAGTAAGGTAGCCGAAGATGGAGTTTGTTCTGCTGGTTTCAATACTACACAATTACCTGTTGCCAATGCTGGTGGCAATTTCCACGACAGCATTAATAGTGGAAAATTCCATGGTATTATTTGTCCTACCACACCTAGTGGCTCCTTAATATTCATTGACAAAGTATTGTCATCCAACTCTGTAGCGGAACCTTCTTCTGCACGAATACAGGCTGCAAAATAGCGCCAATGATCCACGGATAAAGGTATATCAGCGTTTAGGGTTTCCCTAACAGGTTTACCATTATCACAAGTGTCTACCAATGCGAATTCTTCCAAATTGTCTTCAATAATATCTGCAACTTTATTGAGCATCGCTGCGCGTTCAGTGGCTGAAGTCTTGGCCCAACCATCTTTTGCTGCATTAGCAGCTTCTACTGCTTTCTCTACATCCTCTTTTTGTGAACGTGGATATTTAGCTATTAAACCTGTCTCTTATACACATCTCCGAGCCCACGAGACCGAGGCTGA
>CAJXVG010000150.1 GCA_913061495.1 uncultured Winogradskyella sp. | reverse complement strand
GGCTCGGAGATGTGTATAAGAGACAGAATATATCCTATTATTTGTATTTTTGCAAGACTCTCAAAAAAACATAACAAATTTAAAACATATAACGTATGGCATTTGACATTGACATGATAAAAAAGGTTTATGCTAATATTACGGAGCGCGTAGATGCTGCCAAAAATATTGTAGGTAAACCACTAACACTTTCAGAAAAAATACTATACTCACATTTATGGGATGGAAATCCTTCTAAAGTTTTTACTCGAGGAAAGGACTATGTAGATTTTGCGCCAGACCGAGTAGCATGCCAAGATGCAACGGCACAAATGGCACTATTGCAATTTATGCAAGCCGGTAAGCCAAAAGTTGCCGTGCCAACCACTGTACACTGTGACCACCTAATACAAGCCAAAGAAGGTGCTGCAACAGATTTAAAACATGCTAACAGTACAAGTAGTGAGGTATTCGACTTTTTAGAGTCAGTTTCTAACAAATTTGGTATTGGATTTTGGCAACCAGGAGCAGGTATTATACATCAAGTAGTATTAGAAAATTATGCCTTTCCGGGAGGAATGATGATCGGTACAGATTCGCATACCGTAAATGCTGGTGGATTAGGAATGGTAGCTATTGGAGTTGGTGGAGCAGATGCTGTAGATGTTATGGCAGGTATGCCTTGGGAATTAAAATTCCCAAAATTAATAGGTGTAAAATTAACTGGAAAACTTTCTGGTTGGACTGCACCAAAAGATGTAATTCTTAAAGTGGCTGAAATTCTTACTGTAAAAGGTGGAACAGGTGCAATTGTAGAATATTTTGGACCTGGAGCAACTTCAATGTCGTGTACAGGAAAAGGAACTATTTGTAATATGGGTGCAGAAATAGGAGCAACAACTTCTACTTTTGGGTATGATGATTCTATGGAACGTTACTTAAAAGCTACCGATAGAGAAGATGTTGCGGAAGCTGCCAATAAAATAAGACCATATTTAACCGCAGATGAAGAAGTTTATGCCAATCCAGAACAATATTTTGATCAGGTCATTGAAATAAACCTTTCTGAATTAGGTCCTTTGTTAAATGGTCCTTTTACTCCAGATTTATCAACTGCAGTTGGAAAAAATATGACTGAAAAAGCACAATCAAGTGATTGGCCAATGCAAGTAGAATGGGGCTTAATTGGGTCTTGTACCAATTCATCTTATGAAGATTTATCAAGAGCTGCTTCTATTGCACAACAGGCTTTGGATAAAAACTTAAAGACCAAAGCAGAATTTGGTATAAACCCAGGTTCGGAACAAGTACGTTATACTGCACATAGGGATGGAATCCTTCAGGTTTTTGAAAAGTTAGATGCAAAAATATTTACCAACGCATGTGGTCCATGCATTGGACAATGGGCAAGGTACAATGATCCAAAGAACGCACCAAAGAATAGTATTGTCCATTCGTTTAACAGAAACTTTGCAAAGCGTGCGGATGGTAATCCAAATACACATGCGTTTGTAGCCTCACCTGAGATTACAGCAGCAATAGCCATTGCAGGTCGATTAGATTTTAATCCTATGACGGATAAACTGATCAATGAAGATGGTGAAGAGGTAATGTTAGATGAACCAACAGGATGGGAGTTGCCTCCAAAAGGTTTTGAAGTAAAAGAAAACGGATATTTAGCACCAAAAAAAGACGGTAGTGATGTAGAAATAAAAGTAGCCGAAGACTCTGAGCGATTAGAACTTTTAGATCCGTTTACTCCCATTGGTACAGACGTTTCAGGTGCAAAATTATTGATTAAGGCATTTGGAAAATGTACCACAGATCATATCTCTATGGCTGGTCCTTGGTTACGTTTTAGAGGTCATTTAGATAACATTGCCAATAACACATTAATTGGTGCTGTAAATGCATTTAATCAAAAAACTAATTTTGTAAAAAATCAGTTAACGGGTGAATATGGAGGAGTACCAGATGTACAGAGAGAATACAAAAAAGCTGGTATTTGGTCAGTAGTAGTTGGTGACCACAATTATGGCGAAGGGTCGTCAAGGGAACATGCGGCAATGCAACCAAGACATTTAGGAGTTGCGGCTGTTATTGTAAAATCTTTTGCACGTATTCACGAAACTAACCTTAAAAAGCAAGGTATGTTAGGTTTGACTTTTGCTAACGAATCTGATTATGATTTAATTCAGGAGGATGATGTCTTCAACTTTTTAGATTTGAATGAATTTGCACCAGACAAACCATTGCATATTGAAGTGGTTCATAAAGATGGAAGTAAAGACAAAATTGCTGTAAACCATACATACAATCACACACAAATTAAATGGTATAATGAAGGTTCTGCTCTAAATTTAATTAAAAAGCAAAACGCTTAATTAGTTATAAATTTTTATAATAAAGCTCTTAAGAAATTAAGGGCTTTTTTTGTAAGTTTTTTTAAATCGACACGATTAAATGGTAGCTTTAATACTTATTACGATTTTAAAACTATAAGTTTTTGAATTTATTTTTTGTTAGATTTGAAGCGTATTTATTCAACTCGAGTAGTACGCTTTATTAATTATTTGAGCTTATGGTAAAACGATTAAGAAAGAATTTTTTCAGCATAATTTTGCTCGTGGTGATTGTGCTATATATAATACCTACAACAAGAGTGCCTATGCAAATATATATGCATAAGGGATTAAGTTATATAAAACAATCTTCCATAATAGATAAGGATGAACGAAAAACTATAAATTATTCAGATTTCACTTTGATTTCGGATTCAAACAAAAAATTGAATTTTAAATCAACTAAAGGTAAAGTGGTTTTTATTAACTTTTGGGCAACATGGTGTCCTCCTTGTATTGCAGAAATGCCAAGCCTTCAAAAATTGTATAACGATTATAATGATAAGGTAGAATTTTTATTTGTTACCAGCGATAAATTTGAAAAAGTAAAAGCATTTAAAGCTAAAAGGGGATTTGATTTTGAAGTGTTCAACATATTGTCAGGTTCGCAAAATGAACTTAAAACAAGTTCAATCCCAAGAACTTTTATCGTGAACAAAAAAGGGGAAATAGTTATTGACGAATCTGGAGCCGTGGATTGGGATAGTGAAAAAGTAAGAAGTCAATTAGACGCTTTACTTTCTGAATAAATTATTTAAAATATTTAAAAGGAACAATAAGCATCCCAAAGTTTTCACCTTTATCCTTGCCTAAGTGTTTATGATGTATTTTATGAGCACGCCTTACGCCTCTAGCATATTTATTATCAATATTTCTTAACCACTTGAAACGTTGGTGAATAAATATATCGTGCACTACAAAATAAGCGATACCATAAAACAAGATACCTAAACCAATAGGTAAAGTGAACCAAACACTTTCATAATTCCATAAATAAAAACAGAGGATACTCACAGCTGCATAAAAAATAAAAAACGCATCATTACGCTCAAACCAACTGTTGTGATCCTTTTGGTGATGGTCTTTGTGTAAGTTCCAAAGGAAACCGTGCATAATGTACTTGTGTGTAAACCATGCATTAAATTCCATTATGGAAAAGGTGCCTAAAAAAATTAATATCCAAAAAAAAGTTTGCATAATAGTTCTTTGTAAATGTTAAAGTAAATTCAATTGATATTTCACGTAGCTTCTAGTCAGTAATTCTATTTTTCTGTAATTAGGAACTCTTATTCGGGTAGATTTAATTTCTAAAGCGGGTGTTTTTTTAAGTTTTTCAAGGAGTTTACTGTAATAGCGATATGCCATAAACACTCCAAATTTCGCATCTAAAGGTAAACGTTTTATGCCTTTTAAGCCTTTTGCAAAATCATTTTCAATATCGGTAATAATTGCTTCTTTAGAGATTTCGTCTAAATGATTGAGATCCGTATTTGGAAAATATGTTCTACTTAGATTTTCAAAATCAGCTTTTAAATCCCGTAAAAAGTTAACTTTTTGAAATGCAGAACCCAAGCTCATAGCAGAGTCTTTGAGATCTTCATATTTTTCATTATTTCCTTTTACAAATACCTTTAAGCACATTAAACCTACAACATCGGCAGAGCCATATATGTAATTTTTATATTCTTGTTCAGTTAGGTAATCTGTTTTGTGTAAGTCTAATCGCATACTGCTCATAAAGGAATCGACTAAGTGTTTTTCAATACCATATTTATGATAGGTTTCTTGAAATGCATTGAGAATAGGGTTTAAACTTATTTTATCCTCAAGTGCAAGTTCTAACTGGTTTTCAAAATTCTTGAAAAGTTTTTCCTTATCATAATCATGAAATGTATCAACTATCTCGTCAGCAAACCTCACAAAACCGTAGATATTATAAATATCATGCCTAATACTGTTGGACAGCATTTTAGTCGCCATTGAAAAGGATGTGCTATACGCATTAGTTACAGCTTTGCTACATTCTTTAGAGACATTGTCAAAAATTGATTTCATTAATTTAAAATATTATTGCTTTTTATATTTGGCAATTAAACTTCATTTTTTTCAATCAAATCAGCAACAAGCTTCCCTGATATTAGCGATGGTGGTACTCCAGGACCTGGCACAGTAAGCTGACCAGTAAAATAAAGACCATCTACTTTTTTACTTTTTAGCTTAGGCCTTAAAAAAGCTGTCTGGCGTAATGTATTTGCCATGCCGTAAGCATTCCCTTTATAGGAATTATACTCACTTATAAAATCCTTTACACAGAAAGATTCCTTAAACAAGATATGGTTTTTTACGTTTTGAGCTGTTTTTTTTTCAAACCTATTTATTATAATGTCAAAGTATTGTTCACGTAATTCTTCCGTGTCCTCTAAGTCTGGAGCTATAGGAATTAGAAAAAAACCAGTCTCGCAGCCATCTGGCGCCATACTTTTATCGGTTACTGATGGAAAGTTGACATAAAATAAAGGATTTTCTGGCCATTGTGGTTTATCGTATATTTCTTCTGCGTGAGCTTCAAAATCAGTGTCAAAAAACAGGTTGTGGTGTTCAACGTTTTTTAGTTTTTTATCAAAACCAATATAAAATAATAGAGAAGAGGGTGCAAAAGTGCGTTTGTCCCAATAGCTCTCGCTATATTGCCTATATGCTTTGTCCAACAGAGTTTCTGAGTGGTGGTAATCAGCTCCACTTAAAACAATGTCTGAATTAATTATTTTGCCATTTACTTCTATACCTGTGGTTTTTCCTTTTTCAACTTTAATCTTTTCAACATTATTGCTGGTATTGATACTTACGCCTAAATCTTCTGCAAGGTTTTTCATAGCCTTTATAATCTCGTACATGCCGCCTTTAGGATGCCATGTGCCTAAACCAAAATCTGCATAATTCATAAAACTATAAAAAGAAGGGGTTTGGTTGGGTTTTGCTCCTAGGAATAGTACAGGAAATTCTAACGTTGCAATCAACTTAGGGTTTTTGAAGTTTTTTCTAACCTCAGAGCTTATAGTTTTAAAGAACTGATCTATTCGGGTTATGATTTCTTTTGTAACCAATTCAAAAGGTGAAACGCCTGGCTTTAAAACGACTTTGTTTATGGCGATATCATAATGATTTTGTGCACGAGCTATAAATTTCCTTAAAGGTTTGGAGCTGCCGGCTTCAATACGCTCAAATTCCTCACAAATTTGATCCATATGATCTCCGATAGTTATAACATCATCTGAAAAGAATATTTTGTAAGCCGGACTTAGTTTATCTAATTGATAATAGTCATTTGTTGATTTACCAAAATCATTGAAGAATTTTTCAAAAACATCTGGCATCCAATACCAACTTGGGCCTATATCAAAGGTAAAACCATCTCTTACCAACTGCCTGGCTCTACCACCAACAGTGTCATTTTTTTCAAAAACTGAAACCTTGTGACCAGCTTTAGCTAAATAACATGCGGCTGAAAGTGATGAGAAACCTGATCCAATTA
Organism: uncultured Winogradskyella sp.; assembly: GCA_913061495.1. Taxonomy (GTDB): domain Bacteria; phylum Bacteroidota; class Bacteroidia; order Flavobacteriales; family Flavobacteriaceae; genus Winogradskyella. The sequence continues at coordinate 1,389 of CAJXVG010000150.1, read as the reverse complement.
TTGATATTGTTTTACCCATTTACTTAAAGTTGATCTGTTAAAGTTTTGATACTTTTAAATGGAGTAACATTTTTTGGCAATGATTTTAGATTTAAAACATTGAGCATTTGACCCAATATCCAAAATTTTGTATTGTCCGTTTTTAGAATAAAGTTATTGAATTTGTCTATATAGTTTTCAACTTCATCTTTTTCTGGTTTAATCGTAAAGTAAGAGATATAAGTAATGTTTTGATAGTATTGCTGAAGTTCAGTTAAACTCTCAATAGGGACACTTTGGCCTAAAAATATAGATTGATAGCCTTTACTGACAATTTCATGGTTTATAAACATTAATCCAAGTTCATGTATTTCGTTATCAGGCAAATAGAGTACAAAGGTTCTGTTAGATTTATTTATTTGATTTGCTTGAATTTTTTCAGTATTGATTAATATTTTTTGACGAATTAATGAGGTGATAAAATGCTCGTGAGCTGGTGTTATAGTATTGGTCTGCCATAGTAAGCCGATTTCTGTCAACAACGGAATGAAAATATCATAAAAGATCTCACTAAACTCTTTTTCCTTAAGAAGCGATTCGTATGTTTTATAAAATAGGCTTTGGTCAAAGTTGAGCATAGCTAATTTAAAACTATTTATTGCATGACTTTCAATGTTATTTTCTGTCGCAATTTCCCTAACAACTTTAGGGATTTTAGTTTCGTCAATAGTAGCTATTTTAGAAATTTTATAACCATTATTGTTTAGGTAGCTTACATTTAACAGTTTCTGAAAATTGGCTAAGTCGTAATATCTTATATTGGTTTCAGTACGCTTAGGCTCTAATAAATTATAACGTTTTTCCCATATTCTTATAGTGTGAGCTTTGATGCCTGTAAGGTTTTCAAGATCCTTAATACTAAATTGACTCTTAATATTGTTCATTTTTTTTAAAAAATGTTTAAACAAAAATAAGATTTAAAACAATAAGTTAGTTAGAATTAACAAATTTTAATAAAAATCACTAAAGAAAACAGATTTGTAGATTGAAAGAGTAAGAAAAAAAAAGTGCGCACGAGAAGACTCGAACTTCCACGGACTAATGTCCACCAACCCCTCAAGCTGGCGCGTCTGCCAATTCCGCCACGTGCGCTAATTAAGATAAGATAAGTAAAGATAAAAAAAAAGTTAAGCCTTTTTGCTTAACTTTTTAGTGACCGGGCTGGGGCTCGAACCCAGGACCCTCTCCTTAAAAGGGAGATGCTCTACCAACTGAGCTACCAGGTCATTGTTTGCCTTTAAGCGGCTGCAAATATATACTTTATTTTAGAACAAACAAACTTACTTTACTTCTTCTTTAAACTGTCTCTTATACACATCTGACGCTGCCGACGACTCCTTACGTGTAGAT
>CAJXVG010000149.1 GCA_913061495.1 uncultured Winogradskyella sp. | reverse complement strand
TCGTGGGCTCGGAGATGTGTATAAGAGACAGATGTTGGTTTACCATTAGCCGTAGAATTCGCTAAAAAATTCTTTGTCGTTGGTTTCGATATTAATAAACAGAGAATTAAAGAATTAAACGATGGTGTCGATAAAACCCTAGAAGTTGAAAATGATAATTTAAAGTCGGTTTTAACTACAGATTTAAAAGCTGAAAAAGGCTTATTTATTACAGATAATATTGAAGCACTTTCTGTTTGCAATATCTATATTATTACAGTTCCTACACCAACTGATGCACTTAACAAACCAGTATTTACACCATTAATTAAGGCTAGTGAAACTGTTGGTAAAGTTTTAAAAAAGAATGATATTGTTATTTATGAATCCACTGTATATCCAGGAGCAACAGAAGATATTTGTATTCCCGTATTAGAAAAAATATCTAGTTTAACCTATAATAAAGATTTCTATGCAGGTTATTCACCAGAAAGAATTAATCCAGGTGATAAACATCACACAGTTACTAAAATATTAAAAGTAACTTCTGGGTCAACACCAGAAATTGCCATAAAAGTTGATAATTTATATAAAAAAGTAATAACTGCTGGTACACATTTAGCCCCTTCTATTAAGGTGGCCGAAGCAGCAAAAGTTATTGAAAATTCTCAACGCGATATCAATATTGCTTTTGTTAATGAATTGTCTAAAATTTTCAGATTATTAGAAATTGACACTAAAGCTGTTCTTGAGGCCGCAGGAACCAAATGGAATTTTCTTAATTTTTCACCAGGTTTAGTTGGCGGACACTGCATTGGTGTAGATCCATATTATTTGGCACAAAAGGCGATTGAATCTGGTTATAACCCTGAAATTATTTTAGCAGGTAGAAAAATGAACGACAGTATGGGAAGTTACGTAGCAACCGAAACTGTTAAGATGATGATTAAAAAAGGAGCAACCATCAAAGGGTCAAATGCTTTGGTGCTTGGGATTACATTTAAAGAAAATTGTCCAGATATAAGAAATTCAAGAGTTATAGATATTATTAAAGAATTACAGTCTTACCACGTAAATGTAGATGTTTACGACCCTTGGGCTTCTTCAGAAGAAGTTAAACATGAATATAAACTTGACTTGAAAACAGAAATATCGGAATTAAAATCAGATTACGATTGCATCATTCTATCAGTTTCTCATAACGAATTCTTGAAATTATCTTTGGCCGATTTAAAAGCTGATAATTGTGTGATTTTCGATGTAAAATCATTATTGTCAAATGAAAAAGTAGATGCTCGTCTATAATTTAACCAACCATTAATTATGTACTCAACTCCATATCATACTCAAGACCTATCTCAGTTAAGTTTTCTAATTACAGGTGGAGCGGGCTTTATTGGCTCTAACATTGTAGAATACTTATTGAAGTATGAGGCAAAGAAAGTTAGGGTTCTCGATAATTTTTCAAACGGATACCGAGAAAATCTTACTGAGTTTATGGATAACCCAGCTTTTGAACTACTCGAAGGGGATATCAGGGATTTGGATACTTGTAAAAAATCTATGGAAGGGATTGATTATGTGTCACATCAAGCAGCTCTTGGCTCTGTGCCACGTTCCATTAATGATCCAGCGACAACAAACGAAGTTAATATTTCGGGTTTTTTAAATATGATGATTGCTTTGAAAGATAGTTCTACTGTAAAGCGTATGACATATGCAGCATCAAGTTCAACCTATGGTGATAGTAAAGCTTTGCCTAAAGTTGAAGATAATATAGGTAACCCATTATCTCCTTACGCTGTAACTAAATACGTAAACGAGTTGTACGCAGATGTTTTCGGTAAAACCTATAATACAGACGTAGTTGGTTTACGCTATTTTAATGTGTTTGGACCAAAACAAAGTCCAAATGGCGCCTATGCAGCGGTAATTCCGCTATTCATGCAAGCTTTAAAAGATAACGAGCCTGCAAAAATAAATGGAGATGGTGAGCAAACTCGCGATTTTACTTTTGTAGATAATGCTGTGCAAGCAAATGTTAGAGGCTTTTTCGCATCTAAAAATGCAAAGAATCAAGTTTTTAATGTAGCTTGTGGTGAGCGCATCTCTGTAAACTATCTATGGGAGTCTTTGCGAATTGCAGCAAATTCAGATTTAAAAGCAGTGTATGGGCCACCAAGACAAGGTGACGTTAGAGATTCATTGGCAGATATTTCAAAAGCCGAAAACCTTTTAGGTTACAAACCACAGTTTACAGTTCGTGAAGGTCTAAAAATCACTTGGGATTACTTCAATTAGCCGTTACCGTTTCAATTTTTTAAGAGTAATACGCAATTATTGGTATATTAGCACGTATTTAAAAATCAATACAATTGTCTATTCAAAAAAATGAAGACTGGCTTTATACCATTTCTAGTAAAAATAAATTAATCGATCTTAATTTTAAGGAAATTTGGTACTATCGCGATTTGCTTTTATTGTTTGTAAAGCGTGATATCATTACGGTTTATAAACAAACTATTCTTGGACCCTTGTGGTATTTTATACAGCCGCTATTTACTTCGGTAATATTCACACTTATTTTTAATAATCTCGCAGGTATCCCTACAGGTGAAGGCGTTCCGTCATTTTTATTCAATTTAGCTGGTATCACCTCTTGGAATTATTTTAGTACCTGCTTTGTAGATACAAGTGATACGTTTAAGAAAAATCAGGCAATTTTCGGTAAAGTTTATTTTCCGCGTGTTATAACACCATTATCAGTTATAGTTTCCAATCTTTTAAAATTTGGAATTCAGCTTTTGGTGTTTGTTGGATTTTATATTTATTTCGTTTTTTTCACATCTAAGGCTTATGGAACAACGCCTACAATGGCTTTATTAGGTTTTCCATTATTGATACTTTTTATGGCACTTTTGGGTTTAGGTTTAGGTATGATTATTTCTTCCTTAACAAATAAATACAGGGATTTAAAATTTTTGGTCGGTTTTGGTGTTCAACTATTAATGTATGGTTCTGCCGTAATGTATCCGTTATCTTATTTTGAAGAAAAACTACCTGAATACTCATGGTTAGTAAAATATAATCCTATGACTGCGGTTATCGAATTATTTAGATACATGACCTTGGGAGTAGGTGATTTTTCAATGTTTGAATTTGGGTATGTGGCAGTAGTTAGCGTTCTAATTTTCTTGATAGGACTAATTGTTTTCAACAAAACAGAAAAATCATTTATAGATACCGTTTAATGTTTTACTCCATCAGCAAATAGAAAATAAGTATAATCATGCCAAAGACAGATGTCATTCTTAAAGTAGATAATATTTCTAAGCAATACCGTTTAGGTTTGGTTGGCACTGGTACACTCTCACATGACTTAAACCGATGGTGGAGCAAGATTAGAGGCAAGGAAGACCCATATCTAAAAGTTAGTGAGAGCAATGATAGAAGTACGATTAGCAAAAGTAATTATGTTTGGGCTCTACAGGATATTAATTTTGAAGTACAACGCGGTGAAGTTTTAGGTATTATAGGAAAAAATGGAGCAGGTAAATCTACATTATTAAAAATTTTATCTAGGGTAACGAGTCCCACTAATGGTGAAATAAAAACGAAAGGAAGAATTGCCTCGCTATTGGAGGTTGGTACAGGTTTTCACCCTGAAATGACAGGTAAGGAAAATATTTATCTCAATGGTGCTATTTTGGGAATGACTAAAGCTGAAATTAAACAGAAAGAAGATGAAATTATTGAGTTTAGTGGTTGCCAACGCTATATAAACACACCTGTAAAACGCTATAGTAGCGGAATGCGTGTAAGGTTAGCTTTTGCTGTTGCAGCACACTTAGAACCAGATATTTTAGTCGTAGATGAGGTCTTGGCGGTTGGTGATGCAGAATTTCAGAAAAAAGCAATAGGGAAGATGCAGGATATCAGTAAAGGTGATGGGCGAACAGTATTGTTTGTTAGTCATAATATGGCTGCTGTAAAAAGTCTTTGTACCAGAGCTGTTGTTTTAGAAAATGGTAAAGTGATATTTGAAGGTAGCTCTGCCGAAAGTGTAGTATTTTATTTGCAAAATAATAAGAGCAAAGATATAATTACAAAATATCAGTATGATTGTTCTGAAAAACCTATTAAAAGTATAGAGATTTTAGAAGATGTCTTAATAACAGGAGAAAAGATGACATTGAGAATTAGAATAGACACAAAAAACTATACTAAAATTAATCTTCATCTAGGAATTTATGATTTAAATGACGAAAAGATCTTACATCTCTCCTCAGAATATTGTAAAGAAGGAAGTCTAAAAACTAAAAAGAACATATATGAATGTTTTATGCCAAAATTAACCCTTACAGAAGGTTTATATTATATAAATGCTGGACTTGTTGCTGATAATTTAATAATCGAAGAAATTAAAAAATGCTTAAAATTTGAAGTATTAAATGGTGATTTTTATAAGTGCGGTTTTAATACACGAAAATCTACGTTAAAAGCAAAAACCCTTATTGATTTTGAATGGAAATAAAAAAATAGCAGTCTTTGGAACTTTTGATGTTAATAATTACGGAGATCTTTTATTCCCTTTGTTGGTGCAAAATAGACTCATAGATTATACGTTGGAATTTGTTTCGCCAACCCATAATACAACTGTTTTTCAAGATGCAAAAAAAGTAATAAGCTTTGATGATTGTTTTAAAAAAAACTATGATGCGATTCTCATAGGAGGTGGTAATATATTGCACTTAAAGCCTAATAATATGACAGTCTATGATAATAGAGGTTTTAGTTATGCAGATTTATGGATAGGTGCAATTAAGCTTGCAGCTTCTCTGAAAACCCCATCGTTATTTAATGCACCCGGAATTTCTCAAAAATTTACTGATGCTGCGGAAATCAATATTGTTAGAGACGCACTAAATTGCGCCAATTATATTTCTTTTCGTGAAAAATATAGTAAAAGTATTGTAAAGAAACTGGGTTTAAAACGAGACATACATGTTGTTCCAGATACCGCTTTTGAAATTAGTAAAATGTGGCCAATTACCACAAGTGAGAAAGATGATATAATAACAATTAATTTGAATAAAAGATATCATAATCCAATAGACGAAACGGCAAAATGGATTGATAAAATAGCTGGAGAAACCAAATGTATCATAAAATTTCTGATTATAGGTGGATGCCATGGGGATTTAGAATTCACAAATCAATTATCAAAAAAATTAACTGTTAATCATAAAATACATATTTCGAATAATTTGAAAGAATTAGCTCATTGTATTGCTCGTAGTAGAATGTTTATCGGTTCTTCAATGCATGGTTTCATAACCGCACTTTCATACAATACACCGGCATTTTTAGTATTAGAAGAAAATCCCATTCATAAATTTATAGGTCTTTTTGAACTTTGCAGATTAGATAAAGACAGTATGTGTAGTTCTTTCCATGAATGTTTTTTGAATATTAATAAACCTGCTATATTATCTAATGAAGCTCAACTTAATATCACTTCTAAATTGGATGCACATTGGAATAAAATAATAAAAATCATTAATAGTAAGGATTTTACAAAAGCAACTTACAATATAGACAATTATAGATCTATTCTTTCTGATAATTATAACTCAAAAAAGAATAAAAAACTCGATTGGCACTTAAAGAAATTTTTAAAAAAAATACTGAGATTTGAATAAGTGTCATATTATTATAGTCACTTATAACGCTATGCCTTGGATTGATAAATGTTTGCAAAGTACTGGCGATTTCCCTGTGGTTGTTATAGACAATGCTTCTACAGATGGAACGCGCTCGAATATTCAAAATAATTATCCAAAAGTTACTTTATTGAAACAATCTATTAATTTGGGTTTTGGACAAGCCAACAATATTGGAATTCGTTACGCATTAGATCAAGGGGCAGAACAGTTTTTTTTGTTGAATCAAGATGCTTATATTATAGACGATACTTTAGAACGCTTAGCTGACTTTCAAATGAATCAATCAGAATATGGAATTCTAAGTCCTGTTCATACAACAGCAACTAGGACAAGGTTAGACAAGAATTTTTACGATTACATGTACAAGGAAAGAACTGGTCAATTTTATATGGATTTCGTTTTAGGGAACAAAATAGCATCTGTTTACGAAATTCCTTTTGTTAATGCGGCTTCATGGCTAATTTCAAAAGAATGTTTAAAAACAGTGGGAGGATTTGATCCCTTATTTTTTCATTATGGAGAAGACGATAATTATTGCCAGCGTGTAATCTTTCATAATTTTAAAATTGGTATTATACCAAATACTTATATTATTCACGATCGAGAAGGCCGTACCAATAATAAGCCTTTCCCGTTTAGTGAAGATTATTTTAAAATTAAGGAAAATTATTACAAAGTTAAGTATGCCAATATTCTTACCAACCATGATATTGATACTGTTATAAAAAAAATAAACCGAGTGATTTTCAAATTAATCTTACAATTTAAAATAAAGCGTGCCAGTCATTTTCAAAAAGAACTCAAAATATTGAAGAAGATTAAACCTAGGATATTGATGAGCCGTAAAATCAACAAAGCTAAAGGCTGTCATTATATATAGATAAAACATGTCAACTTATCTAATAATTAATAAAAATGTCTAAAAACCCACTAGTTTCCATAATAATTCCTACTTATAATAGAGCCCATTTAATCAAGGAGACTTTAGACAGCGTGTTAACTCAAACCTATACAAACTGGGAGTGTATTATTGTGGACGATGGCAATTCGGACAACACAGAAGAAGTAATTAACTCTTATATAGCCAAGGACCAACGGTTTAAATATTGCCATCGTCCATCAGAGCACCTTCCTGGTGGTAATGGAGCCCGAAATTTTGGATTTAAGAAGAGTAAAGGCGACTTAATACAGTGGTTTGATGACGATGATGTGATGCATAAGAACAAATTAAGCATACAAGTTAAAAGTTTATTAAATACTAAATATTACTTCAGTGTTTGTCAAACAATCGTTTTTGATAATGACATCAATAATATTATTGGTTTAAAATGCGAAAAAATATATTCTGATAATACTTTTAATGATTATATAAGACAAAAAATAGTATGGATGACACCTTCTGCAATATGGAAACGAAATTTTTTGAATACATTAGATAAATTATTCGATGAAGAACTAAAAGCAGCTCAAGAATGGGAATTTCACTCCAGAATATTATATAAAAACAGAGATTATCACCATACCGACCAGCCCTTGGTTTATATAAGGAAGCACGATCAAAGTGTTTCTTATAACGGTAATGAAGAAAGAAGAAAATATCACTATTTTTTAGCGAGATTGAAATTAAATCATTTTCTAAAAAAACAGTTTGACAAGGATGTATATATCAATGACTGTCTCTTATACACATCTGACGCTGCCGACGACTCCTTACGTGTAGA
>CAJXVG010000148.1 GCA_913061495.1 uncultured Winogradskyella sp. | reverse complement strand
CACGTAAGGAGTCGTCGGCAGCGTCAGATGTGTATAAGAGACAGCACCACAGTTAATTACAACTTCAGCTTTATCAAAAAGACTTTTAACAATATTGAATTGTTTTTTTATACCATCATTATTGCTGACTTTCACCTGAAATTTTTCAGGAAGCATGGGTAAGTTGTTTAAGTCCCAACTTTTCCAATATGGCTTGTAGTCACTAGGTTCATAAAGCGTACAGAGATGCCCAAAAGTGTAGGTTACAGCATAGCCATTACCCTCAAAGTAACCATCTCGTTTAGTTGTGGCTCCCAATACAGAGGCAATCTCTCTTGCAACACTTGGTTTTTCGGCAATACAGACTTTCAAGTAAAATAGATTTAGGCTCGCAAATTACTGAAATTTATAATCTCAAAAAGAAAAATTACAATTCTAATATCAGTTTTTGACCTATTCTTAAAGTTGTGTTTTTCTTTATAGCATTACTTCTGCAAATTGCAGCAATAGAGACATTGTTGCGCTTAGAAATACGCGATAGCGTATCACCAGGCTTAATGATGTACACTTTTCGTTGATTAATAAGACTGGCTATAGCAGCTTCTTCAGACTCTAAAACGTTAACTTTACTAACGCGGTGTGAGTTATGGTAAACTGGTCGCGTCCATTTTTTTGTGACCCAAAGTTCTTTGGCTCTTATGGCATTGTTTTGAGAAAAATCAAAAATATATTCCGGATGAATAAACTCACCTTTATAACTAACGTTTAGGTGTAGGTGACTTCCACGAGAATTTCCTGTATTTCCTCCTTTACCCAATAATTCACCTTTAAAAATTGTATCGTTAGCCTTTACAGAGATTTTAGATAAATGAGCATAAGTTGTTTCTAAATCATTAAAGTGCCTTACAACAACTGTTTTTCCATGGCCAGAACTATATTTTGCAAATCTCACAATACCATCCAAAACACTCACAACACTATCTCCTGTTACTAAATCTATGTCAATGCCTTTGTGGGCGCGTCCTCTTCGCCAGCCATAACGAGAAGTAATTATTTTTTTCTTTAAAATAGGAGAAGCGTAAGTGCTATCATCAAATTGTAACTTTATCGGAAATTCTACATTTTCATTCTTATAAGGGTTATAGACTGTTGTATCCCAATGGTCGGCTTTAATATCAGCCAATATTACTGGCTTTGGTGAAATTATAGGAATAGTAATTTCATCGACTACAGCGGCTTTTTTAATAGACCTAAGTACTTTTATTTTAATGGAATTATCATCTTGGGGAATTTCCTGCTGGGCAAAAGAAAACGCTGAACAGAATAAAAGAGCAGCGCTCAATAAAATATATTTCATGTATTATATTATAATCTAAAATTATGCTAAAAACGTAAAAATAAAATAAATATTGTTTATTGCAATTTAAGTCGCAAATATCAATGTTTTCAATAGGTTTTACATCATAAGATGTTGTTAAAATATTGTATTTAGGTAATGATTTTATTAGATTGAAACAAATCAAAACAAAATCATGAAACATATAATAATTTTAGCATTGGGACTCGTTTTTAGTTGTAATACAGCGACAAAAGCACAAGCACCAGAAGCGGTAAAGAAAACATTCCAAGCCAAATATCCTGGAGAAAATGATCCCGATTGGCATAAAGATTCACATAATAACTACGAAGCCAACTTTAAGATTGACGGTATTAAATACCGTGCGGATTTTAAGAAAAATGGAGCTTGGATCGAAACCGAAACAAGCATAAAAAAGAAAGATTTGCCAAAACTTATTAAACAGGCTATTAAAGACAACTATGGCTCAGAAGATATCACGGAAATTGAAAAAGTAGAAAGTGCCACCAAAGGCTTGTTTTATGATGTAGAGTTTAAACAAAAAGGCAAAAATATGGATGTGGAATTTCGAAAAGATGGTTCTATCATAGGATAACGATCTAAAATATACCACACTAAAAGCACCAATTAGTTAGGGTGCTTTTTTTATGCCATAAACTATTGTAAATTTGCAATTGTTATTAACCGAAGTCTTTTTCTCAAAGACAGAACTTCTAATTATTCGAAATAAATTTTATGGCTGAAAATATTCAAGCAATTCAAGAAAAAAAAACCGATAAAGAACTCTATACTTACCAAAAAGGTGCGATAGACAAAATTTTTGAAAAGTTTGATACCGCACCAGACGATTACCATTTACTCTATCAGCTACCAACAGGTGGTGGAAAAACGGTGATTTTCTCTGAAATGGTACGTCAGTACTTAAAAAACCACAATAAAAAAGTATTGGTAATGACGCACAGGGTTGAGCTTTGTAACCAAACCTCAAAAATGCTGAATAGCTTTGGTGTAACCAATAAAGTGGTAAACAGTAAAGCTAATTTAGATGACCAGGCGGAGTATTCTTGTTTTGTGGCAATGGTTGAAACCTTAAATAACCGTTTGAATGATGACAAACTAGATATTTCGGATGTTGGACTAGTGATTATTGATGAGGCCCATTACAATTCTTTTACCAAACTATTTAAGTTTTTTGAAAATTCTTTCATTTTAGGTGTAACCGCAACACCTTTAAGCTCTAATAAAGAGTTACCAATGAAGGATAATTATAACGAGCTCATTACAGGTGAAACAATAGAAAATTTAATTGAAAATGAGTTTTTAGCACATGCAGAAACCTATGCATATGATATGGGTCTAACCTCATTAGAAGTAGGATCTAATGGTGATTATACGGTAAAATCTTCAGAAGATTTATATTCGAGTCCTGCTATGTTAGACAAGTTGTTGGAGGCTTACAAAAAACATTCTGAAGGCAAAAAGACACTTATCTTTAACAATGGTATTAATACTTCTATCAGTGTGTATTACACTTTTAAAGAGGCTGGTTTACCCATTATGCACCTAGATAATACAGCAACCAAAAAACAGCGAAAGCAAATATTACAGTGGTTTCATGAGACCCCAAATGCTATTTTGACTTCGGTGAGTATATTAACCACAGGTTTTGATGAGCCAACCATTGATACCATTATATTAAACAGAGCTACAAAATCATTGACTTTATATTACCAAATGATAGGGCGTGGGTCTCGTATTCTGAATAATAAGTCTAAATTCACAGTTATTGATTTAGGTAACAACTTATATAGATTTGGACCTTGGGGAGCGGATTTAGATTGGCAACTAATTTTTAAGTCGCCAAATTGGTACGCAGATCGTATTAAAAGTGATGAGGCTATTGAAGGAGAGTTTAAGCACGATTTACATGAGGATATCAAAGAAGAGTTTTCTAAATCTGAAGACACTTATTTCGATATAAAGCAGACATATAAAGATGCTGTGGTTAATGGTGAATCTTCTAAAGTCGTTTTAGAACGCTCTATTGAGCAACATGCCAAAATTTGTATAGAAAACAGTGAAGATGTATATGATGCATTAGGTTTGGCAAAATTGCTAAAAGATGATATTAATCAACGTATTGAAGTCTATGCCAAATGCATAAGTAAAAGTACGCATAACTTTCTTAAATGGTTAAAAGACGACTATTACAACAAACTAACATCGTATCTCCGCTCTAATTTCGATGAGAAATTTGAAGAAATCCACGGCCATCCACCAGAAGAATAAAATAGTGGATCTGCTTATCTAACAAATGTTAAAATCAGCTTATTTCCGTTAAGGTATCTTAAAATTATTGATTTGAGCTTCATCTTGTAGTATCTTATTGTCATAATCAAAAACTACACAATGAAAACTTTAATATACGCTTTCACTTTTTTAATAACCTTTCATTTGTCTGCTCAAGACCCTATGCTTCAAACAAATAATGAAAGCATAGAAGACAGGGCAACCAAAATAACGGATAAATACGATGAACAAATAGAGCTAGACGCTAAGCAAACTATTCTATTTCAGAAGAAAGTTGAACAATTTCTAATTCGTGAAAAAAAGATAAAAGAAGAATACGATGGCAAAGAAGAGTTAAACCTAATTAGAAAATTAAGAAAGGCTGAAACTCTTGAAATGATGAATATTTTATCAAGACCACAGTTAACTCTCTACAAAAAGTTAAAGCCTAAAATTCAACCCTTGGGTTATGCAAACGAAAAAAGATAACAATTGAGCTATTAATCAATTAACTCAAAAGCGATTACTAAGGTAGTCGCTTTTCTTTTTGGGCTAAACCTTTTAGTAAATACATTAAAGGAACTTAGTATAACAGAGTAAATTGAAAACTATTAAAACAACCTTTAAAACTTTTTATATATGAGCATTTTCGATTCTTACCAATTGGGAGATATAGAACTAAAAAATAAAATTGTAATGGCACCAATGACGCGTAATCGTGCCATAGATAACATTCCAAACGACCTTATGGCAAAGTATTATGGGCAACGTGCTGGCTCGGCAGGATTAATTATTTCCGAGGGTACTTCGCCTTCAGTAAATGGTATTGGTTATGCCAGGATTCCGGGAGCGTACAGTCCAGCACAGATTGATGGGTGGAAAGAGGTCGTAAAAAAAGTACATGACGAAGGAGGCAAAATCTTTTTACAGTTAATGCATTGTGGCCGCATTGCAGCTTTAGAGAATGTCCCAAATGGAGGAGAGGTGGTAGCGCCAAGTGCAGTCAAAGCAGGTGGTGAAATGTACACGGATGAAAAAGGAAACGTCCCACACGTTGAGCCTAGGGCAATGACCTTGGAGGATATTGAAAAAGCGCAAAACGAATATGTAAACGCTGCCGAATTGGGAGTTGAACGGGCTGGCTTTGACGGAGTAGAACTACATGGTGCTAATGGTTATTTAATAGAACAGTTTCTTAACCCAAAATCAAACGTACGTCAAGACAAGTATGGAGGTGACTTTAAAAACAGAGCGCGATTTGCATTGGAAACAGCTGAAAAAGTGGCTAAAAGAATAGGTGGTAAAAAATTAGGAATTAGATTATCTCCTTACGGAACTTTCAATGATATGCAACACAATTACGACGATTTGGTAGAACTGTATTCTTATTTGGCGTCAGAACTCAGGGAGTTAGGTTTAGCTTATATCCATATCGTAGATCATACCGCAATGGGAACTCCAGAGTTTAAGACGGATATCAAAAAAACCATCAAACTTAATTTTGGAGGAACAGTCATCACAGGTGGTGGAGTGAGCAGTAAGGAAGATGCCGATGCTGTTATTGATAAAGGACTGGACTTGGTTTACGTTGGTAGATCATTCATTTCAAATCCAGATCTAGTGAGTAAATTCAAGCATAACCAAGATTTAAAAGAACCTAATCCAGACCTGTTTTACTCACCAGGTCCAGAAGGTTACACAGATTATTAATAGAACATTAACTTATAGAAATACAATAGTTATGAATTTTACAAGACACGCATCAGCAGAATGGAAAGGCTCAGGAAAAGAGGGAAAAGGACATCTTACCACGGAGAGTAAAGCTTTATCAGCAGAACCTTATGATTTTACAAAACGTTTTGAGGATGAAAAAGGCACAAATCCCGAAGAACTAATAGGCGCAGCACACGCAGGCTGTTATACTATGCAACTGAGTTTCCTTTTGGGTGAATCGGGTTACACACCAGATCATCTTGAAACCAAAGCAGATGTAACGTTCAACGATGGAGAAATCACTAAAATCGATTTGCACTTATCAGGAAAAGTGCCAAATATAAAGGCAGACGAATTCAATGAAATCGCAGAGAAAGCAAAAAATGTTTGCCCTGTATCTAAGTTATTAAATGCGGAAATTACTTTGAATAGCAATTTAGATGCTTAGATTAAGGTTTTACGTTACCATTAAAATTAAAAATCCTATACAATTAATGTATAGGATTTTTTTATTTATCCTGCTATACGTTGATGATCCTGAAACGAACGTTTTATGCTCAATAAGTGCTGTACAATTGAAGCAAGCTCAAAGTTCAACAAGCGTTCATCTTTTTTACTGAAATTCTCAATATGGTGCTTGTAGATAGATTCTATACCATTTTTAATGGAAATAAAATAACTATCGTCCGTAGCATCAAGCGTAACAGAACTTTTAAAGTGACTTTCTTTTAACAACCAATAAGACAAGCTGTTAATCTGATTGAATAAGGCTAAATTTTGATCCATAATACATAGGTTTTATAGATTTGAGGGGGAATCTTTTTATAAATTTAAGCACCAACCACGTTAATGTCTAAAATTTCTGTTGTAGCTATGTATTAGTCCGACTAAATACAGAATACCAAAGTCACTATCGATGAACGACAACCTTATGCACCAAATAAATATAAAAATAGGGTCATAGCTTTTTGATATACTATTTTACATAATGTAAATTATAGGACAACCACAACAATTAGCGTAATAGCGCTTTTGGGCGGTATTCAAGATAATTATAGATATATAGACTGCGTAGCTGTTATATATCGTGAATAATAACGCTTAAGTCCGCTGTCAAATGCTCGATTGTTTTGTTAAACTCAAATGCGAAGCATTCATGAGCTCTTTCTTAAAACAATAGAAATGTGGCGAATAATTTCCAGCCGCTTGCCAGCCGCACATAAAAGCTGCGTTTTAGTATCATTGAAATTTTGAGGTATTTGGATATTTGTACTACATGTTTTTTTCTACGCGATTCTCGTGGCATGCCATAAGAGCTAAAATTTTGAAAAAGCAAAATTCTTAACACTTAATTATGTTCTTACGTTCCTATTAAGCTTTTTAATTAGTACTACCAATATTATGTAAAATAGAATTTGAATCTATATAACTCACCAAGGTTTAGATTATATCTTTTTTTCTTGTTAAAAAAAAGAAACAAAATTAACCTCCACTCACCTATTGTTTTAGCCAAAATTTATGAGGTCGTTCTTGAATGATAGAATAATGATTGCATTTTTATTACTTTTTCTGTGCAAAAGCGTAACCTATTATGGTACCTGCAACAATCGCAATAGTCGATACAGGTAAAATATCTAATAAGTTTAGTATAACAAGTAATGGAAAAACAACTAGAATTGCCATTAATTGAACTGACCGCAAGCCCATTCCTTTTTTTGAATAAACTCGATTAATCATGATACCACTTATACCAATTATACTTATAACAAGTGTACCGTATATTATAATTTCTTTTGTTTCCATTTTTGTGTATTACATATCATCAAATGCATTAATATATGCTGATCTAAATTCTGGCGCAATATCATGTGCTGTTACGTGATTTATTGAGTCCAATATTTTTTCAGGCTTAGCCTGAATACTGACAATTTCATTTTCAAGACTTAAATAACCAGGCACTAATCTTTCTAAACTGAGTACCAACGATCTAATGTCATCTTTTGAAATCTCACTCAGGTAAGAGTAAGTATCTTTCATTTTATGGCGTATTGCGGCTAACTCAGCAGGTTCTGTATCTGTCTCTTATACACATCTCCGAGCCCACGAGACCGAGGCTGATCTCG
>CAJXVG010000147.1 GCA_913061495.1 uncultured Winogradskyella sp. | reverse complement strand
GTTAAAAGTTTTTAAATTTGGTAGTTAGTCATTGAAGGTGTCGCTCTCAATTACACCATCACGTAAACGAATCACACGTTTGGCGTGCGCAGCAATTTCCTCCTCGTGAGTTACCATAATTACAGTATTTCCTGCGGCATGGATTTCATCAAAAAGAGCCATTATTTCTGTACCTGTTTTAGAATCTAAGTTACCAGTTGGTTCATCGGCAAGAATAATAGAAGGTTTGTTTACTAAAGCTCTACCAACAGCAACACGTTGACGCTGACCACCAGAAAGTTGATTGGGTTTGTGATCCATTCGATCTGCCAAACCTACGTCCGAAAGTACCTCGGAAGCACGTTCATCTCTATCTTTTTTAGATTTGCCTGCATAAATCATTGGAAGTGCTACATTATCTAAAGCAGTAGTTCTTGGTAATAGGTTAAACGTTTGAAATACAAAACCTATTTCAGTATTTCTAATATCTGCCAATTCATCATCGGTCATTTTGCTAACGTCTTTGCCATTTAAATTGTAAGAACCTCCTGTTGGAGTGTCTAAGCAGCCCAACAAATTCATTAACGTAGATTTACCAGAACCAGATGGTCCCATTATAGCAACATACTCTCCACGCTTTATATCTAAATCGATACCTTTTAAAACGTGAACAATTTCTTGCCCTAATTTAAAATCCCTGATAATATTTCTAATCTCTATGACGTTGTCACTCATGGTTAACTGATCTTGGTTGCTCATCAATACCGCAAGATAATTGATTTTACAGTATTTTTTTTAATAAGACGTTAAAGTTGCTAGGTTGTTACACTCTAATTTTAAAATGTTCTTTGGCTTGTTCCTTTCTAAAGAAAATAAACCCTAAATGAAAGCAATCTACGCTTACTGTTACGGACTGATGAGCTTTTATAAACTCCCAAGCCTCAGTCATCCCTCTGGACCAATAAATATCGTCAAAAACAAAAACGGTTTCATTATGGGTTTTTGGTAAAAGCGACTCGAAATACTTAATTGTTGCAGATTTGTTATGGTGTCCGTCAAAGAATATAAAATCGAATTTTTTTTCTTTTAATGTTGGAATTAAATTTTTGAATTCGCCATTGAGAAAAGTGGTGTCGTTAACTTTTAATTCTGTCAGTCTAGATTTCGTGAAGTTAGACGTATTTGGGCAGCCCTCAATAGTTGTGATTTTCGAATTTTTATTAGCCAATGCTAAAGCGTAAGTGCCCAAGCCCAAAGATGTGCCTAATTCTAAAATTGAATTAAATTTAAAATATTTTGAGACGCGATAAAGCAACTTTGTATTTTTTACAGAACTGCTAGAGATGCTTGCCATTTCACTGACTTTGCGTTGCTGTTTATTTAGTTTTTTAGAACCTTCCCCTAATTCCGTAATTTGTAAAAATATTTTTGAATTTTGAAGTGATTTACGGTAGTTTCTCAGTTTTTTATAAGCATCATGATTTGTTTTGTCATAGAGACATTTAGTTACAAAGTTATAGACAAATGGAGAGTGAACTCCATGCTGATTTGTAGAAGTAAAAAGGAACTTTATATATGCTACTAATTGGTACATTATTTTAACTGTTGAAATTAACTTTCCAACTTCTCAGATAACTCAAACCATCGCATTTCTTTTTCTTCGATCTCATCTATAATGTCTTGAAGTTTTAGGGATAATTTATTAATGTCATCTTGAGATAAATCTGGGTTTGTAAATTTAGCTTCCATAGATTTCTTATCTAACTCTAATGCTCTTATTTTAGATTCTAAATTTCTGTATTCTTTCTGTTCATTAAAAGATAATTTATTGGCTTCGTTTTCTTTTATTGCTGTTTTGTTTTCAGTCTTTTCGGGTTTGGTTTCAATTTTTGGTTGGCTTTTGTCATGAGCTCTAAAATCCGAGTAGTTGCCAGGAAAACCGTCAACAACACCTTCGCCTCTAAAAACAAATAAGTGGTCTACTATTTTGTCCATAAAGTAACGGTCGTGAGACACAACTAAAAGTACACCTGGAAAATCCATTAGAAAACTCTCTAGTACATTTAAGGTTACAATGTCTAAGTCATTTGTTGGCTCATCGAGAATTAAAACATTTGGATTTTGAATTAAAACCGTACACAAATACAATCGCTTTTGTTCTCCACCACTTAGTTTTTCAACAAAATCCCATTGTTTTTTTCGGTTAAATAAAAAGCGTTCTAACAATTGTTGTGCGCTTATTTGTCTTCCTTTTGCCAGCGGTATATAATCGCCAAATTCTTTTATGACGTCAATAACTTTTTGATTTGGTTTTACCGTTATTCCACTTTGGGTGTAATAGCCTATTTTTACTGTTTCTCCAATAACTACTTTGCCGCCATCGGGATTTAGACTTCCTGTTAAAAGATTAAGAAAGGAAGATTTACCTGTTCCGTTTTTACCAATGATGCCAATTCGCTCTCCTTTTTTAAAAGTATATTCAAAACCATCTAAAATAGTTTTATCCTTAAAGGATTTTGATACATTGTGAAACTCAATAATCTTACTGCCCAAGCGCTCCATGTTAATTTCTAACTGAACTTGGTGGTCTTTTCTACGTTTATGTGCTTTAGACTTTATTTCAGAAAAATCATCAATTCTACTTTTGGATTTTGTGGTACGCGCTTTGGGTTGGCGACGCATCCAATCGAGTTCTTTTTTGTATAACTGTTTCGCTTTTCCAACCTCAGTTGTTTCATTTTCAATTCGTGCTTCTTTCTTTTCTAAATAATAAGAATAATTGCCTTTATACGTATAGAGTTGGCCATGATCTAGCTCTATTATTTCGTTACAAACACGTTCAAGAAAATAACGATCGTGCGTCACCATAAAGAGGGTTTGTTGTGTTTTTGCAAAATAATCTTCTAGCCATTCGATCATTTCTAAATCCAAGTGGTTTGTGGGCTCATCCAATATTAAGATGTCAGGTTTGCTAAGTAAAGCTTGGGCCAATGCCAAACGTTTCTTTTGTCCACCAGAAAGTATGCTAACTTTCATGGACAGGTCATCAAGTTTTAGTTGCGAAAGTGTTTGTTGGTATTGTGTTTCAAACTCCCAAGCGTTATTTCTATCCATGGCTTCAAAAGCCTTTTGGTAAGCTTCGGTGTCTTCTGGATTTTTTAACGCTTTTTCGTAAGCTTCAATTGTTTTTAAAATAGGAATGTCTGATGCGAATATGGTTTCTTCAACTGTTAGTTTAGAATCTAAATCTGGTTCTTGGTCTAAAAAAGCCAAACGCAAACCGTTTCTAATCACTATTTGTCCTTCATCAGGAGATTCTTTTCCGGATAAAATATTGAGAATAGAAGTTTTACCACTGCCGTTTTTTGCAACAAAAGCAATTTTTTGGTCTTTATGAATGCTGAAAGAGAGGTCTTTAAAGAGCACAAGCTCTCCGTAAGATTTTGATATGTTTTCTACGTTGAGATAATTCAAACTAAAATTTTTTACAAAGAACGTAAATAAAGCAAAAACAAAAGCAATAGTTTTGTTATTAGTCTCGTTAGATTATATTTGTGAAACACCTAACTAATAGCATTTAATGAAGCATAGCGTTTTGTTTTTTGGATTGGCGCTTCTTGTTAGCTTATCATCTTGCATTCCTCATAAAGATTTGGTTTACCTTCAAAATAAGGATAAAGCCTTAGACACTCTTGTAAATGTTAACGAGGTTCAAAAACCATATCGCATTCAAATTGGAGATATTTTGAATATTAGGATTAAATCTCTAGATCAAAAAAAGAATACCATCTATAATCCTGCAGGAGATGAAAACTTAAATGCTAATAGTGAAGAACGAGCTTATTTTGATGGCTTTACGGTAGATTTGCATGGAAATATTAGAATTCCTGTTTTGGGCGAAATCAATGTGCTTGGTTATACAACTGAAGAGATACGGACAATGCTTAAAAAAAAGCTATTAGATGAAGAATTTACTGAGGCTGCTTATCTTTTTGTTACGGTGAAACTTGCTGGTTTACGTTTTGTAGCTACTGGTGAAGTTGGTAATCCTGGTAGTGTAACTTTGTTTCAGGATCGAGTTAATATTTTTGAAGCTATAGCCAATTCTGGCGAGATTGCTCAAACAGGTAACCGAAAAGAGGTAATGGTAATTAGGCAATATCCACAAGGACAAAAAATTCATAAACTAGATTTAACTGACGTAGATGTTATGAAATCCCCTTACTATTATATACAGCATAATGACATGATTTATGTTAAGCCCCTAAAACAAAAAACTTGGGGAACAGGTGTTACAGGAAGGGAAACGTTTACAACTTTAGTAACAATACTTGGTTTCGTTACAACGACTATTCTTTTAATAGACCGATTATAAATTATGAGCGAGTTTGAATATGATTTAGAAGAAAATGAATCAAGTCAAATAAGTTTTGACATAAAGGGCTTGTTTTTTAAAATATTAAGCTATTGGCCGCTTATATTAATCTCTGTAGCCATTGCTCTTGGTATAGCTCATTATATTAATGTTAGAAAACAGAATATTTACCGTATTGAGAGTTTAATATCAATAGAAAACGATCAAAACCCATTTTTTACCGCAAATACAAGCATTTCTTTTAATTGGGGAGGAGTATCTGGTAAAGTAGGTAAAATTATCACAGAAATAAATACCCGAACACATAATGAGTTTGTGGTTGATTCACTTGAATTTTATACTCAGTACTTAAAACAAGGGGAATATCATCTATTAGATATTTATGGTCAACCACCCTTTAAGGTAAATATTGTAAAAGATTCTCTCCAGGTATTGGATAAACTCATTGAAATTAATCCAATAGATTCAAAAACGTTTGAATTTAGTGCTGATTTTGGTGAATCAAAAAGTATAAAATGCCAAAATTACAAAAGTAAAGAAATAAGAACTATTACGATACCGACTGGAATTTATAAGCAACAATTTAATTACGGTGAGGCTATAAGACTTCCTTTTTTTAATGGAAGCATTGTTTTGGATAATGGAGAAACGTTTAAGAAAGATACCAAGTATTTTGTTCGGTTTTCTAATTTCGATGGAATTGTAAATCAATACAAAAATGCAGTAAATGTAGCTACTAAATCTAAAGATGCATCATCTATTCTAAGTCTTTCAATGATTGGTAAAAATAAGGCTAGGCTTGTAGATTATCTTAACAGTACAGTTGATATCTTAAGTAGAAGAGAATTAGAGAGAAAAAATCTCTATGCTACAAATACCATTAAGTTCATTGATAGTAGTTTGGCGGTGGTTAACAAAAAGTTGAAAACTGGTACAAATGAAATGAATAACTTTATGCAAAAAAATAAGGTTTTTGACATTTCACAAGAACTCACAACAGTTTCAGAAAACCTCAAGGAGCTAGACCTCGCTAAAGAAGAGGAGAAAACAAAACTAGAATACTTAAACTCTTTAGAGTCTTATTTAAAAACAAAAACAGATTATACCAAAATCGCTGCTCCGACTTCAGTAGGAATTACAGAAATTAATATCATTAATGGTGTAAGTACTATAATCGGTTTGGCTATAGAGCGTCAAAACCTTGAGTATACCACTAAAGAAAGCTCAATACTTTTTGCTGATATAGATCGTAGAATAAATACTGAAAAAAGGGTACTGTTGGAAACAATCAACGCCACAAAGTCAACAATCAATCTGCAGCTTCAAGCGATAAACCGCAATATAGCAAGACTAGAAAATCAGTTAGGAAGCTTACCCAAAGATCAGCAAGAATATTTAAAAATTCAAAGACAGTTAGATATAAGTATTGAGGCTTACAACATTTATCAAAGTAAAAGAGGTGAAGCTGCTGTTGTAAAGGCAGCAAACGTTTCTGACATTGTTTTTATAGACAATGCAAAGGATGTTGGAGGTGGTAAAATAGGACCAAAAACGTCATTAAATTATATGATGGCTTTGCTTTTAGGCTTTGCTCTGCCAATAGGTTTTGTATTAGTTGTTTATCTAATGGATGATAATATCCATAATTCTAAGGAGGTCGAAAAACTTTCAAATATTCCAATACTAGGACTTATTGGCAAAATGGGACATGCCAATAACTTAGTAGTGTATGATAAACCAAAATCCACAGTTGCAGAGTCGTTCAGGGCATTGAGATCTAGTTTGCAATTTATTTACAAAAAGCAGACTGGTTCAGAAAAAAGAGGAAAGACCTTAATGGTAACTTCATCAGTAAGTGGTGAGGGTAAAACATTTTGCTCAATTAATATGGCTAGTGTTTACGCTCTTACTGGAAAAAAAACAATACTGCTTGGACTCGATTTAAGAAAGCCAAAAATCTTTGGTGATTTTAATTATGATAACGAAAAAGGTATTGTTAATTACCTTATTGATGAAAATAGCTTAGACGAGGTTATAGTAAATACACATATCGAAAATTTAGATTTAATATCTGCTGGGCCAATACCACCTAACCCTTCCGAACTTTTAATGCGAGATAAATTAGGAACAGCGCTTTCAGAATTACGAGATATTTACGATATCATAATATTAGATACACCACCATTAGGATTGGTGACTGATGCATTAGAATTATCCCACTATGCAGATGCTGTTATTTATATGGTGCGTTTTGATTATACCAAAAAAGGTATGCTGCAATTGGTAAATGCCAAATACAGAAGCGGAGAATTGAAAAATATTAGTTTTGTGCTTAATTTCTATAAACATAAGGCAAGATATGGTTATGGCTATGGTTACGGTTATGGCTATGGTTACGGAAGTTATGGAAGTGCTTACCACGAAAATGATAAGATGTCACTTTGGAATAAAGCTCAGCGTCTTATAAAAAGAAAATAACAACATTATAATTTGATAACCCGCTCACAGCTTAGAGTAAAACGTTATTTTGATTTTTTTTTGGCATTGTTTTTATTGCCAATACTTATTCTGCCTATTGTAATTTTTATAATAATAACAAGTGTTGATACCAATCAATGGGGAGTATTTTCACAACTGCGTGTTGGGCAGCATGCTAAGTTGTTCCGAATATACAAACTTAGGACTTTAAAGAATGAACAACATCGATTAGGGCATTTGGAAAAAAGTGCAACCAGCGTCGGGAAATTCTTAAGAAAAACAAAATTAGATGAGTTGCCTCAACTCTTTAATGTCTTAATTGGAGATATGAGTTTTGTCGGTCCAAGACCAGATTTACAAGGTTTTGCAGATAAACTCGAAGGTGAAGATAGGATTATTTTAAAAGTAAAACCAGGAATTACAGGTACCGCAACTTTAAAGTACAAAGACGAAGAGCGTGTATTAGAACGACAAAAAGACCCAGAGCACTACAACAGAACGGTTATTTGGGTAGATAAAGTGAAAATCAATAAAAAGTATGTACAGAATTATAGTTTTTATTTAGATTTGAAACTCATTTTAAAATCTATTTTAAATAAATGACACATTCGGAAGCTGTCTCTTATACACATCTGACGCTGCCGACGACTCCTTACGTGTAGATC
>CAJXVG010000146.1 GCA_913061495.1 uncultured Winogradskyella sp. | reverse complement strand
AGATCAGCCTCGGTCTCGTGGGCTCGGAGATGTGTATAAGAGACAGTATTCATACATTAAAAGTGTGCCAAGATAAAATCTAAAATCTTTATTTTTAGACAGCTTAAAACGTGGGCCAACTCCCAATAAACCCCTGAACCTTATATCAGAAACGGCATCGTACTGACTTTGGGCAAAACCTTCTAATTTTATTGACTCAGTAATTTTTCTATTATAACGTAGATGCTGTATCCCTTTATTTACAAAAGAATTGTCTTCAATTTGTTGTAAATTAATATCGTTAATAAAGAGGTAAAGATTTTTGTCTGTATTATACTGCAACCGCATTCTATTGGTTATCCTAAAAATAGAATTAGTGTTTTTTATTAAGCCAACATCCAGACTGGCAGAACCAGACCATTTGGATGTATCTGAAACACGTCTAAGTGATTCTACATTTACAATTTGTGCTTCAGCACTTTTAACTAGAAACGTCACAAAAAAAAGAAAAAGTATTTTACGAATCATAGGTGGAAAAATCAAATATTAAACAAAAATAGTATCATTTATAGGTTCTACAAATTACAACAGATAACTAATGCTGTTAAGGGTTTAGATTTGTTAAAAGCATTATAAATCTACTTCCGAAATCGTTTGATATTTCGTAATTTTACAATTCGTTAAAATTTAAAGATAAAAACAAAAATATGTCAGATAAAGCTACATTAGAAATCAATGGTAAAAAGTATGAATTCCCATTAGTAGTTGGCTCAGAAAATGAAGTTGCTATAGATATTAAAACTCTTAGAAGTGCAACAGGTGGAGTCATTACTATAGATCCAGGTTATAAAAATACTGGGAGTTGTGAAAGTGCCATTACATTTTTAGATGGTGAAAAAGGCATATTGAGATATAGAGGTTACTCCATAGAAGAACTTGCTGAAAAAGCTGATTTCTTAGAAGTAGCCTATCTTTTAATTTTTGGAGATTTACCTACCCAAGATCAATTAGATAAATTTTACACAGATATAAAATCACATTCAGTAGTTGATGATGACATAAAGAAAATATTAGATGCTTTCCCAAAGTCAGCACATCCTATGGGTGTGTTATCTTCGTTAACTAGTGCGCTTACGGCTTTTAACCCAGCTTCGGTAGATGTTAATTCTGAAGAAGCAATGTACAATGCCATAGTAAGAATTTTAGGTAAGTTCCCAGTAATAGTCGCGTGGACCATGCGAAAGAAACATGGCTTACCGTTGGATTATGGAGACGATACCCTAGGATATGTTGAAAATGTATTAAAGATGATGTTTAAAAGCCCAAATGGTGAGTATGAGCAGAATCCGGTTTTGATAAACGCATTAGATAAACTTTTAATTTTACATGCAGATCATGAGCAGAATTGTTCAGCTTCTACTGTAAGAATTGCTGGTTCATCACATGCAGGTTTATTTGTGTCACTGGCATCAGGTATCTCAGCACTTTGGGGACCATTGCATGGTGGTGCAAACCAAGCTGTTTTGGAAATGTTAGAAGCAATTAAAGAAGATGGTGGAGATACCAAAAAATACATGGCCAAGGCAAAAGATAAGAACGATCCATTCCGTTTAATGGGCTTTGGACATAGAGTTTACAAGAATTTTGATCCACGTGCAAGAATCATTAAAAAAGCTGCTGACGAAGTATTGAGTGATTTAGGGGTTGAAGATCCTATTTTAGATATTGCTAAAGGGCTTGAAAAAGAAGCATTAGAAGATCCCTATTTTGTAGATAGAAAATTATATCCTAATGTAGATTTTTATTCAGGTATTATATATAGAGCAATGGGAATACCTGTTGAAATGTTTACGGTTATGTTTGCACTAGGTCGTTTACCAGGTTGGATTGCACAATGGCGTGAAATGAGGTTAAGAAAAGAGCCTATTGGAAGACCAAGGCAGCTATACATTGGCGAAACACACAGAGACTTTAAAGCAATTGACAAACGCTAAATAGAACATCAAATTTTAAAGCTTCATATTTAATATGAGGCTTTTTTATGCTTATAAAATAATGAAGTTAAATATAAATAACGAAACCTCTCGATTGAGAGCAGTAATATTGGGCACAGCCAAAAGTAATGGTCCAATGCCCACTATAGAAGAAGCTTACGACCCAAAATCTGTTAAGCATATAAAAGCTGGCACTTATCCACTAGAAGAAGATATGGTCAAGGAAATAGAAGCAGTAGCTAAAGTTTTTGAGAAATATGATGTTCATGTATTTAGGCCAAAAGTGATTGATGATTACAACCAAATATTCACACGCGATATTGCCTTTGTAATTGAAGACAAATTAATTAAAGCCAATATTTTACCAGATCGTGAACGTGAGTTTGAAGCTATAGCTCATATTGTTGATAAATTAGATGCAGATAAAGTAATTAAACTGCCTGAAGAATGTCATGTAGAAGGAGGTGATGTGATGCCATGGAACGATTATATATTTATTGGCACATACTCAGGTGAAGACTACCCAGATTATATTACGGCAAGGACAAATATGGATGCTGTAATTGCTATTCAAGAACTATTTCCACATAAAACCGTAAAATCTTTTGAATTAAGAAAATCCAATACAGAACCTAAGGATAATGCATTACATTTAGATTGTTGTTTTCAGCCCATAGGAAAGGATAAAGCCATACTTCATAAAAATGGATTTTTATTAGATAGAGAATACGAATGGCTATTGAATTTCTTTAGAAAAGAAAATGTCTTTGAAATTACAAAACATGAAATGTACAATATGAATAGTAACGTATTTTCAATTTCTGAAGATGTGATAATTTCCGAAAAAAACTTTACAAGATTAAATACGTGGCTGAGAGAAAAGGGTTTTACAGTTGAAGAAGTGCCTTATGCTGAAATTGCAAAACAAGAAGGATTGCTGCGTTGCTCCACCATGCCATTAATTAGAGACTAATTATTTTCTGTATAAAAAGTAATTATTAACAAGGTCTATGTATTCTTGTTTGGCTTGGTTCTCACTTATGTTCTCAACTTGAAAGAGAGCATTGGTTTTAAAGGCATTTATAATTGGTTTGCGACTGCTCGGTCTCCCATAATTATTTGTTGCTTTTTTGAAATATGCATATAAACGGAGCAAAAAATCAGCAGGAAAAGGCTCTTGGTGGTTGTTAACCCTTTCAACTGATGCTCTAAACTCTATATCTAGTTCTTCAGAAGTCACTTTACTATTTCTGCTATTACACTTTCGCCTCCACGGACTTTTTGGTTAAGTTCAACCTTTATGTCTGCATCTAAAGGTAAAAATAAATCTACGCGCGAACCAAACTTTATAAAACCTGAATCAGCTCCTTGTATAGCTGTGGTATTTACTTGGGCATAATTTACAATACGCTTGGCTAATGCACCGGCAATTTGCCTGTAAAGTATTTTACCAAAACCCTCACTCTCAATAACAACAGTAGTGCGCTCGTTTTCTTCACTGGCTTTTGGGTGCCAAGCCACTAAATATTTTCCTGGGTGATATTTGCTGTAGCTTACATTTCCTCCAATCGGATAACGAGTTACATGAACATTTAAAGGTGACATAAATACGGAAATTTGTATACGCTTGTCCTTAAAAAACTCATTCTCCATTACTTCTTCAATGACCACCACTTTTCCGTCAACAGGAGATACTACTTGAGCTTCATCCATCTTTGTTAAACGTTTTGGGTTTCTAAAAAACTGAAGAATTAATATAAAGAGTATAAGAATGGCAAGCATCAATGTAGTTCTCAGCCATTCAATAGCAACAAATTCATCGATTAGGAAAAATGATCCTACAACGATGACCATTGTAAAGAATATGATTTTATAACCTTCTTTATGAAACATAATTTAAAATTCTTAAGAATAAATATACAAATGGTACTGCAAAGATAAGACTATCTAATCGATCTAACAGACCACCATGGCCTGGCATTATTACACCGCTATCTTTTACACCTGCTTGTCGCTTAAATTTAGACTCTATTAAATCTCCAAACGTACCAAAAACACTTACTATTATGGCTAAAATCAACCAACTGTTAAAAGGAAGCGTTTCTGTATAAATTGAAATAAAATAACTAGAAACACAGGCAAAAAATAAACCTCCTAAAAAACCTTCAACAGTTTTTTTAGGGGAAATGCTGGGAAACAATTTTTGCTTTCCAAAATTCTTTCCCACAACATATGCGGCACTATCATTTACCCAAACCAAAATAAAGCCTCCCAAAAGTAAAAAGGGAGTAAATTTACCGTTAAAATTTGCAATCAATAGCATAAATATAAAACCACTTGTAAGATAGAATGTGGTAGCGATATAGCGTTTAGATTGAAACAACGGGATTTTCTTTTCGGCAAATAAATCTTTGATTAAAAGAAGGTTGACAAAAATTGTGATAACCAATAATATCTGAATGGCTACATCACTTTCATTTAAAGTTTTGTGAAATATACAGATATACCAAAACCCTAAGTAGAGCAGTAAAAATATTCCAAATTGAAAGTAGGATTTGAGCTTAATGAGCTTGCTAAACTCAATGAGACTGAGAATGCCAAAAATGGCAAGCAGAACAATTAATGCCTCTTGCATAAAAAGTGCTCCTATTAAAAGTAAGATGTAAATAGCACCAGATATGGCTCTTGTGGTTAGCTCTTTCATACGAAGTTTATAAGTCTTCTAATAAGAGTAGATATAAATTCTTAGAACTACTACCGTAAGCCATAAAATCTTTATCACCATCATCAGTCTTAAAGTGTTTAATAGTAGTGATATTGGTTGGGATTTTTTCTTTACTTTTTGCTTTGATGCCTTTTAAGCCTTCTCCAATATTTTCTACAAACTGGCTGGTAGTGGCATATATAATAAAACTATCTGGTAACTCTCTTAATTTTTTCTCTGCAATTTGATTGGATGAAATTAGCAAGGATCCGTCATCAGAGATTAAGTATTCACAAGTAGATAAAAAGTAAGCACTCTCAGAAGCTTTTTTTGTACTTTCTATGTTGAAATCTTTAAATAAATCTTCTAAACGTTTATCAATGATGAATGCTTTTTCATCATGCCATTTATTTTCATTTAAAATAGAAGTAAGGCTTTGGTTGATTTCTTTCATGTTTTCACAATAAAGAAATTTGCCTCCATTGGCTTTAAAATTTATGGTAAAACGTTCATCAGCAGGTAACTTTATTTCAGGCATATATTTGCCTCGCTCTTGATTTGGTATGTTTTCTTCGGAAGAATCAGATTTTTTTCCAAAGAATTTACGAAATAAGCTCATTAAATAGTTGCTATTAATACAGGATTTGACGTTTTCTCAAATATAAAAAAACTTAAACTAACTATAAGCTAATTTAAGTTTTTTATATAATGAAGCACAAAGTCTATTCTTCCTCGTCGCCTAATATTTCATTTTTTTCAAAAGCTCTTTTTCCAAAGATCTTTTCGAGGTTATCTTTAAAAATAACTTCTTTATCTAATAGAACTTCGGCTAATTCTGTGAGTTTGTCTTTGTTTTCCGATAAAAGTTTTACAGCACGTTTGTACTGCTCTTCAATGATATCAGAGATTTCTTTGTCAATAAGCTCTGCAGTCTGTTCACTATAAGGTTTTGTAAAACCATATTCAGATTGACCTGAAGAATCATAATAGGTTAAGTTGCCTACTTTTGAACTTAATCCATAAACGGTAACCATAGCTCTAGCTTGCTTGGTAACTTTTTCAAGATCGCTCAAGGCTCCTGTTGAAATTTTATCAAAGATTACCTTTTCAGCAGCTCTACCTCCTAAAGCAGCACACATTTCATCTAGCATTTGTTCGGGACGAACAATTAAACGCTCTTCAGGCAAGTACCATGCTGCTCCGAGAGAACGACCTCTTGGTACAATTGTAACCTTTACTAAAGGTGCAGCGTGCTCTAACATCCAACTTACGGTAGCGTGGCCTGCTTCGTGATATGCAACAGCTTTTTTCTCGTCAGGAGTAATGATTTTATTTTTCTTTTCAAGTCCACCAACAATTCTGTCTACAGCATCTAAGAAATCTTGTTTGTTAACCGCTTTTTTACCTTTTCTGGCAGCAATTAAAGCCGCTTCATTACAGACATTTGCAATATCAGCACCAGAAAATCCAGGAGTTTGTTTTGCTAAAAAATCTATATCTAAAGTTTCCTCTTTTTTAAGTGGACGTAGGTGTACTTCAAAAATTTCCTTACGTTCGCGTACATCTGGTAGATCTACATAAATCTGGCGGTCAAATCGGCCAGCACGCATTAGAGCGCTATCCAAAACATCTGCTCGGTTGGTTGCAGCCAAAACAATAACATTTGTATTAGTGCCAAAACCATCCATTTCTGTCAGTAATTGATTCAATGTGTTTTCGCGCTCATCATTTGAACCAGAGAAATTATTTTTACCTCTTGATCTACCAATGGCATCAATTTCATCAATAAAAATAATTGATGGTGATTTTTCTTTAGCTTGTTTGAATAAATCCCTTACACGAGATGCACCAACACCAACAAACATTTCTACAAAGTCTGAACCAGATAATGAGAAAAATGGCACTTTGGCTTCACCTGCAACTGCTTTTGCTAATAAAGTTTTACCAGTTCCTGGAGGGCCAACAAGTAGGGCACCTTTAGGAATTTTACCACCTAAAGAGGTATACTTCTCTGGGAACTTTAAGAAATCTACAATTTCTTGTACTTCTTCTTTTGCACCTTCTAATCCTGCTACATCTTTAAATGATGTTTTGGTGTCTGATTTTTCATCAAAGAGTTTGGCTTTAGATTTTCCTATGTTGAAAATCTGTCCACCACCACCAGCACCTCCACCAGATGACATTCTACGCATAATAAAAATCCATACACCAATGATAAGTACAAATGGCAATAAAGTTAATAAGAAATCTCCCCAAACATTCTGTTCTGTTTCGTAGGTTAATTCTGTATTGAGATTATACTCTTTTATAGTTTCATTAACATCATCTTCAAAATTCTCTAGGCTACCAAATTCAAATTTATAATTTGGAGTAGGTGATACTGAAGGTAAAATGCTATTAGGCTTAGAATTTTTATGAACTTCTAAATCTTTTGCTTCTTTAGTTAAATAAACCCTAGCCTCGCGTTTATTTACAATTTCAACTTTACTAACTTCACCTTTCCGTAAGTAGTCTAAAAATTGAGCGGGAGTGGTTTCACTTCCTGTAGAATCGCCAAAACCACCCGAAAATAATTGGATAGATATAAATACAGCGATTATAATTCCGTAAATCCAATACGGACTTACTTTGGGTTTTTTATTATCTTTTGCCATTAGTAGCGCTTTCTCTTTTAGTAACTTGTTTCTATTTCGGTTGTTTTTGCGTCTCCCCAAAGACTTTCAATATCATAATATTCCCTAATATGCTTTTGAAAAACGTGAACAACGACATTAACATAATCCATAAGAATCCATTCTGCATCTGTCTCTTATACACATCTCCGAGCCCACGAGACCGAGGCTGATCT
>CAJXVG010000145.1 GCA_913061495.1 uncultured Winogradskyella sp. | reverse complement strand
ATCTACACGTAAGGAGTCGTCGGCAGCGTCAGATGTGTATAAGAGACAGTTATTGGCCTTTTATCACCTATTCCTTTCGGAATAATTATAGGCCCTTTTATTGGCGCTCTTCTTGGTGAAATGATTCATAAAAATAATATCAATAAAGCCTTAAAAGCTGCTTTTGGTTCATTTTTAGGGTTTTTGGCTTCAACATTTTTAAAGTTTATTGTTTCTGTTATTTTTCTGGGATTATTTTTAGTGAAGTTGTCTAAGTATAACGAAGTTTGGTTTTAGAAATGATTAAACCAAAAAAACCCAGTAACCTTAGATATTACTGGGTTTAATCTTCTTGCTATTAACTCAACAATACTTAAGGGATTAATTAATTCTTGTTGACTGCTGTAAATATAAAACACCTATTTAACTTTTTGCTGTGGTAAAACCTCAGACTTGCTGTGTAAAAACCGTAGTTTTCTTTATTGCCAGTACTTCCAAGTATTTTTGAAAAGCAAGAAAAGATCATTTTTTTATGATTTTTTATAAATAACCCTTTTCTCGCGCTTCTTTTAGTAAGGTTTCATCCTTTCCGTCGGTAACCGAGAACAATAATTTGAGTTGTTTTTTTCGTTTTTCTAAAGCACTCAGTGACAAATCAATATATTCGTTTAAGCTTTTTGTTTTGATACCTTGTGATAAAAGGTGAAGAATTTTTCGATTAATATCATCAACATAAATTTCACTACTAAAGGTTTTCTTCACATAATTATTTACGGTACTGCTGTAATAAGGTGGCGATTTTACAATCTGTTGAAAGGCATCTGCAAGTTCCATTGAGGTTAGATCACTTTTAATTAAAAACCCATCAGGATTTATTTCTTTAATAATATTATGAATTCTAAATGACTCATTGAACATAGTAAGGATAACAATCTTGGCGTTAGGTAATACTCGCTTAGCCAAAAGCGCCAAATCTTCGCCTGAGGTGTAGCGACCATCTTCTGAAGCTGGCAAACTGATATCAAAAAAACAAACATCATACGGTGTTTCTTTTGAAGCACGATTAATCATTATCTCTGC
Organism: uncultured Winogradskyella sp.; assembly: GCA_913061495.1. Lineage (GTDB taxonomy): Bacteria > Bacteroidota > Bacteroidia > Flavobacteriales > Flavobacteriaceae > Winogradskyella. The sequence continues at coordinate 6,470 of CAJXVG010000145.1, read as the reverse complement.
CATATCACAATTATTGGCCGTATCGATTAACAATGTTTGGTCATCTCGCTTTGTTGCCATTAATACGTTTTGGTAGCCCTCAATTATAATGGGATGGTCATCTACCATTAATATATTTATATGTTTCATGTTGGTTTGGTTCTATACGGTATTTTAACGTTCACTTTTGTTCCCTTTCCTGGCTCCGATTTAAAAGTGATTTTTCCTTTAATTTCCTCTACGCGTGAAGCCATGTTTTTTAAACCAATGCCCTTTTTGCTCTTAGAAGTATCAAATCCATCACCATCATCTGCAATCTCTAATAAAATAACATTTTTATTTAACAAAATATCTATTTTTATGTGCTTAGCATTAGCATGTTTATAGATGTTTTGCATAGACTCTTGAATAATTCTATAAATATTTATTTTGGTTTTATTAGGTACGGTGTCCCAATTAATATCGTCTGTGAATTCAAAATCAGCAGTTAATCCATAGGCTAGTGATTGATTTTTTATAAGCTCAGAAACTATATCCATAAAACCAGATCCAGAAACAAAATCGGTATTCAGCTCATGAGAAATTTTACGAATGTCCTCTTCTATAGTTTTTAGCTGGCCTATATAATTTGCCCTAGTCATCATAGCCTCTTTACCCTCTTTAAAGTTAATACTATCCAAACTCAATCGTGTACCAAATAAACGTCCTAAAACACCATCGTGTAGTTCTTTTGACACTCTAATCTTTTCTTTCGCTCTTGCTTCATCTATCTTATCTTGCTGCCCTAGCATAAGGTTGTATATATCCTCATTTGCTTTTTGTTGTGCCTGTATTAATCTTAGCTCTTTGTTCTTGGCACGTTGGGATATTACCACGTAGATTAAAATTGCCGTGAATAAAAGACCTATTGAAATGAATAATAAATAAAGGCGTTCCTTAGTGATTTGTTCGTTTTCTGCTTCGAGTTGATCTGCCTCAAATTCGATTCTGGCAGATTTATTACGGACAGACCTTTCTGCTTTTAAAAGACTGTCACTTAATTTAATGTGTTCTCTTAAATACTTTATACTTTCTTTTCCTGTTTTTAAATCAGAAAGTAAAAGCATGGACTCAAGCAAAAGATCATTTATACCAATATCTTTAGAAATATTGTAACTCTGTTTGGCATAGAACAATGATGAGTCTGTTTTATCATTTGCTTTGTAAAGTTTAGCAATATCTATAGATGCTGCTAACTTAGTGTATTGATCGTCTATACTATCTGAGATGCGGAGGGATTTTTTAAATTCTTTCTCTAAGTCCTTATAGTCATAATTTCCAGATAAAAACTTAGTAAAAGCATAATTATCTATTATTAATGCATAAAAAGATATGTCGTAAGCCTTTAACTCTTCATTACTTACTAAGTCTTTATATATACTGAGGGCTCGCTTAAAATCACCTTTCTCCCTATATGGCAACGCCAAGTTATTTCTGGATTCTAAACCTGTAAAATAACCATCTTCCATTTTTTTAGTAATTTCAAAAGCTTCATTATGGTATTCTATTGACTTATCAAATTCTTTGAGTTTATAGGCGGTGAGTCCCAATAAATTTAGAAGATTATACTTAGTTGATAATATTCCGTCATCGTCAAGTCCATTTAATATTCTTAACGCTTGTATTGCATTTTGCTCACTTTGTAAATAGTTTTTTTCATCATCTTGTATGGTTGCTATAACTGTAAGCGATAGAGCTTGGTGTTTTAGGTCATTGATTTTGGAAAAAAATTTAAGTGCCTTTAAATAATACTTATAGGATTCGGTGGTATTGTCTTTAACCTGGTATTCGTACCAACCTATGTTAAAATTTGCTACAGCGATTGCCATGGTATCTTTAACTTTTTCAGCCAACCCTAAATTGAAATGGTTTATTTCTGAAAAATCGTCATACTTTCCGGTCATTAGGTAAGTATATGAAAGGCTCTTACTACTTTTTAAAAGTGTTGTATCTGATTTTGTTATGCGAGATAACTCTACCGCTTTTTTACCATATTCTAATCTTAATGAATCTGAAAGGTCAGAATCATTGGTTAACTCCCTGTATTCTTTTATTGCCTTTAATAATCCCTCTTTATTCTGCCCTGCACAATAAAAAGAGCAGATAAAAAATATTAGTATGCTGCTATATTTTAGATTCAATATTTTGAAATTTCACTATAAGCTCAAATTTAAAGTATTTTATTAGGATAAAATAGCAGATAAAAAAAAACCCATAATTCATAAAAAATTATGGGCTCTGTATATATTGTTTAATGTTTTTTAACCTTGACCTGGAAGTTCCACTTTTTTCTTACCATGGGCAAGTAAATCAATCTTGTAATTTTTATCTGTAACTTGTTTGTTCTCAGAACTAGGATTTTCTGATTTAACACCAGAAACAGTTAAAAATAAAACGGCTACTAATAGTAAAGTAATTTTTAGGGTTTTCATAAGTATAAATTTATTTATTAGGGTTTAACTAGTTAACAACTTAGTGCATAACGGTAACGTTATACTGAGGGATAAAAATGGATAATTAACTATTTAGGGGTTACCTAAAAAATTTATACTAAAATATGAGGGGTGTTCTTAAGACGCTAAAGTCTTTTAGTTGAATGGATTAATAATCTCGAAATAAACGTGTGAGGGAGGTCGAATATAGACTTAATTCTAGAACTCACAAAAAAATCATAGATAAAATGCTTGTTTTAATCGATAAAGTGTATTTTTGCGCTTGTAATTTGTTAAAAATATAGTTGAATTTTAAGTATTAAGGATCAATCAATTCGCTATGAAAGCATAGCAAATTACTATTAAAAATGATTTAACTGATTGTATCTCAAACAATTTGCCCTATGAAAAAAATTAACCTACTTAGTAAAATTAAATGCGTTTTATAAAAGGAAGATACCTAGACCTAATTATACCTGTATCTACCTTCATCGTACTTATTACTGTCGTATTTATACTATATATCTCATCTATAGAAAAGCACTATTCAGTAATAGATCAACAAGTACTAGATACAGGTCAGTTGTTATCCAAGGAGTTTAGTAACATTATTGAGTACGATATCTCTAGACTTAAAAATTTAAAGAACAGGTTAGAAAATTCTAACGGTAGTTACTTTAAAAGCTGGGAAAATGATGCCAATCTACTTTTGGAACAAAATCCTTCTTTTAAATTTGTAGAGTGGATTGACAGCTCAATGGTAATTAAGAAAATTGTCCCAAAAAAAGGTAACGAAGCTGCACTTAATCTAGATATCTCTACAGTAGGTTATAGACATAAAGATTGGCTTGAGCACAGTAAAAGTGGTGAAGTAAATATTACATCTTGGGTAAAGCTTACACAAAAAGGATACTCTTTTCTTGTAGATGTCCCTGTTTATTTCAGTGGCAGATTTCAGGGCACAATTACTGCAGGAATGGATTTTCATGAAAATTTTAATCGTTTAGTTGATTACCTTGAAGATCAATACAGTGTAGAAATTTACGACGATAAAAACAACCTCTTCTTCAATGTTAATCCAACCATTAAACTAAATCCACCAAAAGACATATCTTACTCAAACACTATAATAGTTGGTAAAGATGGTCAACAAAAATGGCGTGTAAATGTTTTTCCGTCAAAAAAACTTCTAATTGCACAGAACAAAGCTGTAACAGACAGCGCTCTTTTAGTGGGTCTATTATTATCTTTAATCTCATCATTTCTTACATATTTCTACTTCAGAGCTAAAAAAAGTACAGCATTTGCAAGACACTCAAATTTAGCACTGAAAAAAGCTAATCAAACTTTAAACATAGAACGTAATAAAGCCGAAAAGGCTTCTCAGGCTAAAACTGATTTTTTATCTAATATGAGCCATGAAATTAGGACACCTTTGCATGCTATTGTAGGTTTTATTGAACTTTTAAAAGGTAGTGAACTCAATAAAACAAATACACAGTACCTTAACCTAATGGAAAAATCATCTAACAATTTATTACATATTGTAAATGATATATTAGATTTTGAAAAAATAGAATCCGGTAAAATAGAACTCACAAAAGACAACTTTAATCCGGTATTAAGAATAAAGGAACTTATTGATGTCAACCAACTTATATTTTCTAAAAAAGGACTTTCATTAGAGACTAATTTTGAGAATACGCTAAACTTAAATGTTATTGGAGATGAAAGTAAACTACTTCAGATTACTAATAACATTTTAAAAAATGGGTTAAAATTCACCAATACAGGAGGCGTAACGTTAACTTACAGTGAATCCTTGATAAACAATAATGAATTAAAAATTTCCATTTCCATAAAAGATACAGGAATTGGTATACCCAAAGATAAGATCAATTCTATTTTTGAACGGTTCACCCAAATTGAAAATAGTATAAAAAAACAATATGAAGGAAGTGGTCTAGGACTAGCTATCAGTAAGATTTTTATTAATATGATGGGAGGTGAAATCTCTGTTAAAAGTAAATTAAACGCTGGTACAGAATTTCAATTTTATATGGTATTCCCTATTGCAGAAGAGCAGAATATTATTAAAAGAAGTGCCGCTAAGAAAAGAGTTGATTTATCTAAGTTAAATGTGCTTATAGTAGATGACAACAACATTAACATCTTAGTTTTAAAGAAGTTTTTACAGGATATGGGTATAGAGCCAGACATTGCGAAAAACGGTAAAAAAGCTTTAGATTTAGTTGATAAAGAAGACTATCAACTTATATTTATGGACATTCATATGCCAGAAATGGACGGTTGGGAAGCTACAAAAGAAATCAGAAAGACAAATAAAGAGGCAGTAATATTTGGAATATCTGCCAATGTCACTAAAGATGCAATTAACCAATCTATAGATACAGGCATGGATAATTATTTAACTAAGCCATTTAAGAAAAGTCACTTAGATCAACTTTTGCAATACCATTTTGAAAATTTCAATCCACCTAAAACAAAAAAGCATCCCAATTTTCTGTAAAGAAAAAAGGAAAGCCTTTCATCGGTAAGTTCCCAACTCAGTTGAGAATCTCACTACTACGTTCTGGTTTTCACCAGAACAACACAACTTCTTTTTGTTGCAAAAAAAAGCCCTAATTTCTCAGAGCTTTGCAATTTTAGCGGTCTGGACGGGGGAAAAAATCAATCTATCAACTTACACACATAACTAGAAAACAAACTTTTACAACCAAAAATTAATTCTGTCTCTTATTTTGCACCTTTAAAACCCCTGACAACACAAGTAAACTTCTCCATAAAATAAGTGAAATCATACTAACACCTAGAATGTTGTAGAAAAATAAAATCTTTAAATTCTCCGAACCTAAACAAATTTTTATTACATAACCTGAAATTGAAATTATAATCAGAACTTTTACACAATTTTTGAGCTGTCTGATAGTTTCAGAATATAAAGGTGAATTTAGGAATAAGTCAAATATTGGTACTTCAGCATAAGTTTCTTCTAAAGTACTTTTCTTTTTATATGGTTTTAAGCTACTTTTAAAACTGACCAATAGTGTCAAAAACGTTAAAACAAATCCAGCAGATGTGAATCCAATATTTGCAATATCTGAAACCGTGGAATACAATATGTCTTTTTGTGGTAAGATAATTATATTATGAGAAATTAAAATATAGCAAATAGAGCATAACACTAAAGAAAACAGTATATCTACTGATATTGCGTAATTAAAATATTTGTCTAACATATCCCTTATAGTGACGCTACAAATTCACCTAAATCTGGTGCGATAAGCTTATACATTTCTTTATTCTTAAGATCTTTCTTAGACTCAACTTCTATTGTAATTGAGACTCTATTTTTTAGTAAATTGAAAGTTTGCTCAATACCTGCTTTATCCTCGTATCTAACTTCAAAATTTTCAAATAGCTTTTGGTTTCTTTTTCTTTGTTTAAAAATTCTAAGCATATCTCTAAACCAATTATTGGCTTCATTATTTATATCTATAGGTACGTTTGAGCCTGGAATTTGAAAATATGTTTCTACACGAAAAAATTTAGGCTTCAACATTTTACCAATATTCTCCATAGCTGAATAATAGTTTTTTCTAACATCAGAATCCATTTGTGCCAAACTTGAAGGTTTAAATTTTACGTCCATGTGTAAAACGTTCCGCATATTATTCAAAGTTTCTTCAAGTGTATTGTTAAAAAACGCTGTGCTCACAGTTGATTTAGCTATTCTTAAAGTAGAAGGCCCAGCGACATTTCTTAAATAAAATATTAAATCTGAAATTCTTGGCCCCCTATCATTAAACTCAGAACAAATAATACATTTTGACGTACTAAAATCAATAAAAAAATGAGTTTCTTCAACAATGTCACCATCCAGATCACTAATTGGTAAAAGTTTAAACTTATCAGTTGGTTTCAACTTAGGTTGCTTTCCTTTTCTTAATCTGTCTCTTATACACATCTCCGAGCCCACGAGACCGAGGCTGATCTCGT
>CAJXVG010000144.1 GCA_913061495.1 uncultured Winogradskyella sp. | reverse complement strand
CGAGATCAGCCTCGGTCTCGTGGGCTCGGAGATGTGTATAAGAGACAGATGCAGAGATGATAAAACGTGTAGGTCAAAGAATTGCTGCGGCATCAGAAAGGTATTTGAATGCTAACGGATTTCAAGGTTATTTAGAAGATTATAAATGGGAATATAAACTTATAGAATCTGAACAGGTTAATGCATGGTGTATGCCTGGTGGAAAAATAGCTTTCTACACAGGAATTTTACCAATTGCAAAAAATGAAACAGGAGTTGCTGCCATAATGGGACATGAGGTTGCACATGCATTGGCCAACCATGGGCAACAACGAATGAGTTCAGGGATATTGCAACAGGCAGGTGGTATTGCTGTTGCTGTAGCTACTGGAGATCAGAGTCCGGAAAAACAACAAATGTGGATGCAGGCTTATGGTTTAGGATCTAATTTGGGAGGTTTATTGCCTTTTAGCAGAAGCCACGAAACAGAAGCAGATGAAATTGGTATTTACTTAATGGCAATTGCAGGTTACAATCCTGAAGAAGCTGCTGAGTTGTGGAAGCGTATGAAGGCAAACAGTGGAGGACAAGCTCCACCAGAGTTTTTGAGTACGCATCCAAGTAATGATTCCAGGATTCAAAATTTACAATCTATGGTACCAAAAGCAAAAGCAGAAGCAAGGAAGTTCGGTGTCACCAGTTTTAGACCTATAAATTAATATTCAGTTAATAAATATTTACCTACTTTAGAAGCTGCTCAATTTGGGCAGCTTTTTTAATTATATATTATGGGTAAATTTCAAAAAGGAAGCAAAAAACTCCTTAATGCGTGGGCATTTTACGATTGGGCAAATTCGGTTTATACATTAACTATTGCATCTTCAATTTTTCCAATATTTTATTCAGCATTATTTCTTACTGAAATTAAAAGAGTCACTGCTTTTGGTTATGAATTTAAAAGCACAGCGCTCATTACATTTGTCACTGCTTTTACATTTATGGTTGTAGCTGTTTTGTCACCAATTTTATCTGGTATTGCAGATTATGTTGGTAACAAAAAGAACTTTATGAAATTCTTCTGTTATGTAGGTTCAGCAGGTTGTATAGGTTTATTTTGGTTTAGTTTAGATAGAATTCATTTAAGTCTATTGTTTTATTTTATGGGATTGATAGGGTATTGGGGAAGTTTAGTATTCTACAATTCGTATTTACCAGATATTGCTTTTGAAGAACAACAAGACCGTATAAGCGCAAAAGGATTTTCTATGGGTTATATAGGAAGCGTATTGTTGTTGCTTCTTAACCTGTTAATGGTAATGAGTCAAGACGAAGGTGCAGATAAACTTCAAATGATGCGTTATTCTTTTATAACCGTTGGGATTTGGTGGGCACTGTTTAGTCAATATACATTTTATGTTTTGCCAAAGGGAGTTGGTAAAGGCCATAAAGTAACAAAAGCTATTTTATTTAATGGTTTTAGGGAGTTAAAAAATGTCTGGAAACAACTAAAAAAAGACCTAAGGTTAAAACGCTATCTATACGCTTTTTTTGTGTTTAGTATGGCAGTACAGACAATTATGTTGGTTGCGGTTTATTTTGGTGAAGAAGAAATTAATTGGGGAAGTGATGAAGCTAAAACTACAGGTCTTATAGGTAGTATTCTTATCATACAAGTATTAGCTGTTTTCGGAGCACTCCTTACATCTTGGGCATCATCAAAATTTGGAAATATAAAAACACTGATTGTGGTCAATGCCATTTGGATGAGTTTGTGTTTTTATGGTTATTTTATTGAAACACCAATGCAGTTCTACATAACTGCGTCTTTAGTTGGGTTTGTTATGGGAGGTATTCAATCTTTGGCAAGGTCAACGTATTCAAAATTCTTGCCTGAAACTAATGATACAACATCATACTTCAGCTTTTTTGATGTTGCTGAAAAAGTAGGTATTGTAATCGGTATGCTTATTTACGGTTTTATAGATCAAATAACAGGAAGTATGCGTAACTCAATCTTGTTTTTATTTGTGTTCTTTCTTTTAGGGATTATTCTTTTATTTCGAGTGCCAAAACACAGAATTTCTTAGCATTAGGCAACATAACCATTTAATGGCATAACAATTGAAATATATAATTGTGAATAACTTTGAATAGCTTTCAACGTACTGATATTCAATATAAAGTTAATTTTATAAACATTAAAACAACACCATTCTTCACATAGCAATGACAGAATGGCTTACAAATACTATGAAAAAATCAGATTTTTTTAATCTTGACAGTTTGTCATTTCAGGATTTTGATGAAAATTCAGAATTAATCCCTTTAATGACACCTGAAGATGAAGAACTAATAAATAACGAAATACTTCCAGATTCATTACCAATTTTACCTTTGCGTAATACGGTTTTGTTTCCAGGAGTGGTTATTCCTATTACAGCTGGTAGGGACACTTCAATAAAACTTATTAACGATGCCAATAAAGGCGGAAAAGTTATTGGTGTTGTAGCACAAAAAGATGAAGCTGTAGAGAACCCAAAGGCACAAGATATTTACAAAACAGGTACTGTAGCACGAATTTTAAAAGTACTTAAAATGCCAGATGGTAATACCACAATTATCATTCAAGGGAAGAAACGCTTTCAGATCAAAGAAGTAATTTCAGAAAAACCTTATTTAACAGCTACGATAACAGATTTGGCCGAGGCTAAACCAGCACCAGATAATGAAGAGTTTAAGGCTATTATAGACTCTATCAAAGAGTTATCCTTAAATATTATAACGGAAAGTCCAAATATCCCAACTGAAGCTTCATTCGCAATTAAAAATATTGAAAGCAATTCGTTCTTGGTGAATTTTGTGTCATCTAACATGAACTTAAAGGTGGAGGAGAAGCAAAAACTCCTAACCATTAACGACCTTAAGGAACGTGCAATGGAGACGTTAAAGTTTATGAATACTGAGTTTCAGAAACTTGAGCTTAAAAACGACATTCAGTCAAAGGTTCAGAGTGATATGAACCAGCAGCAGCGCGAGTATTTTCTTCACCAACAAATGAAAACCATTCAGGAAGAATTGGGTGGTGGAGTCTCTTCAGGTGAGGAGATTGAGGAAATGAAAAAACGGGCTAAGTCCAAAAAATGGGACGAAAAAGTAAAGAAGCACTTTAAAAAAGAATTATCTAAAATGCAGCGTATGAATCCTCAGGTTGCTGAGTATTCAATACAACGAAATTATCTCGATCTGTTTTTGGATTTACCTTGGAATGAATTCAGCAAGGATAAATTTGACCTTAAGCGTGCCATGAAAATATTGGATCGCGATCATTTTGGGTTAGACGATGTTAAAAGAAGAATTATAGAATATCTGGCAGTTTTAAAATTGCGTAACGATATGAAATCTCCAATTCTTTGTCTTTACGGTCCTCCAGGTGTTGGTAAAACATCTTTAGGAAAGTCCATTGCAGAAGCATTGGGTAGGGAATATGTGAGAATGTCGTTAGGTGGTTTACGAGATGAAGCTGAGATTAGAGGACATAGAAAAACCTATATTGGTGCAATGCCAGGTCGTATTATTCAAAATTTAAAGAAAGCAGGAACATCAAACCCTGTATTTGTTTTGGATGAAATAGATAAACTTTCTGCAGGAAACCAAGGAGATCCTTCATCTGCAATGTTAGAAGTGTTAGATCCTGAGCAAAACAGCGAGTTTTACGATAATTTCCTGGAAATGGGTTATGACCTTTCTAAGGTAATGTTTATTGCAACATCTAATAGTTTAAATACCATTCAGCCTGCATTAAGAGACAGAATGGAGATTATTAATGTCACAGGCTACACTATAGAAGAAAAGGTAGAAATCGCTAAGCGTCATTTATTGCCAAAGCAATTAGAGGAGCATGGTTTAGACAGTAAATCCTTGAAAATAGGAAAACCACAATTAGAAAAAATAGTTGAAGGTTATACTCGTGAGTCTGGTGTGAGAGGCTTGGAAAAGCAAATTGCAAAAATGGTACGTTATGCTGCCAAAAATATAGCAATGGAAGAAGAGTATAATGTAAAAGTTAGTAATGACGATGTTGTTGAAGTTTTAGGAAGCCCTAAGTTAGAGCGTGATAAATACGAAAACAATGAAGTCGCAGGTGTCGTTACCGGTTTGGCTTGGACTAGAGTAGGAGGCGATATCTTATTTATTGAATCTATTTTATCTAAAGGAAAAGGAAACTTAACCATTACTGGTAATTTGGGTAAAGTGATGAAAGAGTCTGCAACCATAGCAATGGAGTTTATTAAAGCAAATGCAGATAAATTTAAAATTAACCCAGAAGTATTTGAGAAATATAATGTACATATTCACGTGCCAGAAGGAGCCACTCCTAAAGATGGTCCAAGTGCAGGTGTCACTATGCTAACATCTCTGGTCTCTTTGTTCACGCAACGTAAGGTGAAAAAGAGTATAGCCATGACTGGTGAAATTACATTACGAGGTAAAGTTTTACCTGTTGGCGGAATTAAAGAAAAAATTTTAGCGGCAAAACGAGCTAGAATTAAAGAGATTCTTTTGTGTGAAGACAACAAAAGGGATATTGACGAAATAAAACCAGAATACCTCAAAGGCCTTACCTTCCATTATGTTAAAGATATGGAAGAGGTGCTCAACTTGGCATTGACGAAACAAAAAGTTAAAGATGCTAAAACTTTATAGTTTAAAAACCTCAGTTATTGACTGAGGTTTTTTCTTTTCAAAAAATAAAAATAGCATAGTAACGTTTTAAGATAGATTTAGTTATTTTGCAAAATCTATGATAAAGAGGATTACCAGCCTATATTTTCTGCTCTTGGCATTACCAGCGTTTGCGCAATTGGGTGGTGAGTCCACATATCAGTTCTTGAACTTGGTGTCCTCACCGAGACAAGCCGCTTTGGGAGGAAAAATAATCACCAATTTTGATCACGACGTAACCGAGGCACTTTACAATCCTGCATCTATAAATTACAAAATGCATAATCAGTTGGCTGTAAATTATTCTAGCTATTTAGGCGGAATAAGTTACGGGACTGCAGCTTATGCTTATACTTGGGATAGACATGTACAAACCTTTCACTTTGGCGTAACCTATATTAATTATGGTACGTTTGATGGTTATGACGTTAATGGAGTGTCAACAGGAACGTTTAGCGGAAACGAAGCTGCTATTTCAGCTGGTTATAATTACAATATACCTTTTACAGATTTTTATGTAGGTGCTAATCTTAAAGTTATTACGTCATTGTTAGAGCAATATAATTCTGTTGGAGGAGCATTAGATTTTGGTGCCATGTATATAAATGAAGACTTAGATTTTCATGCAGCATTAACAGTCAGAAATTTAGGAACTCAATTTTCAACCTATGCAGGCCAGAACGAACCATTACCTTTTGAAGTTAATTTTGGGATGTCCCAAACACTCGAAAATGTATCATTGCGTTGGCACCTCACTTTAGAAAATTTGCAAGCATGGCCAATTGGTGTCTCAAACCCAGCAAGAGCAACGACAGATTTAGACGGAAACCAAACTCAAGAAAAAGTGAGTTTCTTTAATAATGCATTACGTCACTTAATACTCGGAGCTGAGTTGTTTCCCGAAGGAGCTTTCAACATTAGATTAGGTTATAACTTTAGACGTGCTGAAGAACTACGAATTGAAGATCAACGTAATTTTTCAGGTCTTTCAGCAGGTATTGGCATTAAACTTAATAAATTGCGCTTTAGTTATACGCATGCACGCTATACAAGTGCATCTAATACCAGTTTTTTCGGACTTCAAATAGATTTACAATAAATGGAGAATATCGTTATTGCCATAGACGGATTTTCATCTACAGGAAAAAGTACAATAGCAAAACAACTTGCAGCCAAGCTCAATTACGTTTATGTAGATACAGGAGCAATGTACAGAGCTGTTACTTATTTTGCATTGCAAAATCAATTGATAGGAGAAGGTTTTTTTAAGTCTGAAGAATTAGTTGATAGGTTGAAAGAAATCAATATTACCTTCAAATTTAATAAAAAACTAGGCTTTGCTGAAGTATATCTCAATGGAAAAAATATTGAAGACGCTATTAGAACTTTAGAGGTTTCTAAATATGTAAGTCCAGTTGCAGCCATATCTGAAGTACGATCTAAATTAGTGGAGCAACAGCAATTAATGGGTAAAGGAAAAGGCATTGTAATGGACGGAAGAGATATTGGTACCGTTGTTTTTCCTGATGCTGAATTGAAAATTTTCATGACTGCTTCAGCTGAAACTAGAGCCACCAGAAGATATAAAGAATTATTGGAACGTGGGCATAATTTGAGTTACGAGGATGTTTTAGAAAATGTAACTACAAGAGATAGAATTGATTCTACAAGAGAAGATTCACCATTGGTTATAGCAAAAGATGCTATTGAAATTGATAATTCTAATTTAGGCATTGATGAACAGTTGACTACAATTATGAACCTTGTTAAACAAATAATTCAAAAATAAGAAGGACTTAACACTAAGTTAAGTCGTTCTTAAAAGACTAACATCAAAATATTATTGTTGACGTTCTGCAGTGCCATCCTCATCTCTAAAAAGACGACCTTGGCCATTTTCAATTAGGCCAGAAACATTATTATCATCTAACATAATCAATGCTTCTTGAGCATTTGAAATTCCATTTTCGGTTATTGTACCAGAAAAAGCATATAGTATAGTAGCAGTTCCACCTTCAACGGTGATTCCAAGTTTAGCGTATGCAGAAAATGAATTTCCGTTACCAGAATAAAAAGTATTGGTAACTGCCTCAGATTGGCTGCTTGTGCCTTCGGTAGTTCTTAGTGTGAATTGCCTTTGTTCAGGATTTAGCTCAGAAAAATCTACCTCAAGGTTGAAAAATGAAGATCCAATAGGAGAATCATTTGGAATATTTGAAGCTTCTAAAACAACAGTGCTATATAAAAAAACTCCCTCAATATTAGGTGAGTCTTCACCATCGTTAAAGTTATAACCAAGTTCTTCTAGAGTTTGAATTAAATCTGGAGTTACAAAATTTTCAACTTGCTGTTGAATAGTTTCTTTTTCATTAGAAGAGTCGTCGTCTTTGCTACAAGAATAAAAAGAAATTAATAATAGGCAAACGATACATAATTTTAAAGTTTTCATGTTAATTGGATTAATAGTTATATCCATAAATCGAAAACAATTTAAAATGTCATCAAAAAAAAACGACTTAAAGTTAATTAAACCTGAAGTCGTTTTATATTAATAAGATTGGGCTATTTAAGCATTAGGAATAATTAACTCTTGATCTGGATGAATCATATCAGGATTCTTCAAGATATCAGTATTTGCTTGATATATTTTTTGATATTTTGAAGGATCACCGTAATAATGCTTTGCTATTTTCCCTAGCGTTTCACCAGACTTCACTGTATGGCGAGCATATACAGAAGTATCAGCAACTTTAATATCTGCCATTATATCAGATGGGTTTTCGCCACCAATACGTTTAATCTCTGTCTCTTATACACATCTCCGAGCCCACGAGACCGAGGCTGATCTCGT
>CAJXVG010000143.1 GCA_913061495.1 uncultured Winogradskyella sp. | reverse complement strand
AGATCAGCCTCGGTCTCGTGGGCTCGGAGATGTGTATAAGAGACAGGTAATAAAGCATCTACATCTTCAATAGATGAAATGCCACCACCTACAGTAAAGGGAATATTGACTTGTTCTGCTACTCGCAATACCATATTGTGCATAGTTTTACGATTTTCTAAAGTTGCAGAGATGTCTAAAAACACCAATTCGTCTGCTCCTAACTCTGCGTATTGTTTTGCTAATGCAACAGGATCACCAGCATCTCTTAAATCTACAAAATTGACACCCTTAACGGTTCGGCCGTTTTTAATGTCTAAACATGGGACTATTCGTTTTGTGAGCATGTTATGGCTTTTGGCTTTTGGCAATTAGTTACTAACTGCGCGCAAAGGTTATTTGTTAATTATAAAATTTTCCAATTCTTTTAGACTGATTTTGTTTTCGTAAATCGCCTTTCCGATAATTACTCCTTCACAACCCATTGCTTTTAGTTTTGGTAATTCATCAAATTTTGAAATTCCACCTGAAGCAATAAGTTTTAAAGAGTCTTCGCTATGCTCTGAATGACTTTCCTTCAAAATTCTTTCATATAAATCCAAAGAAGGGCCTTGCAGCATACCATCTTTTGAGATATCTGTACAAATAACATACTGAATACCTTCTGACTGATAGTCTTTAATAAATGGAATTACCTTAAGTTCGCTTTCTTCTTGCCAACCACTAATTGCTATTTTTTCATTGTTGCAATCTGCTCCTAGAATAATTTTCTCTGCTCCGTATTTTGAAATCCAACCTTTAAATACCTCAGGGTTTTTAACAGCAATGCTTCCACCCGTAATTTGATGTGCCCCAGATTCAAAAGCAATTCTCAAATCGTCATCAGATTTTAAACCGCCACCAAAATCAATCTTTAAGTTTGTTTTTGAAGCAATGGACTCAAGTACGTTATGGTTAACAATATGGCTAGCCTTTGCTCCATCTAAATCTACAACATGCAAATATTCTATTCCTGAATCTTCAAACGCTTTGGCTATTTCTAAAGGATTTTCATTATATACTTTTTTCGTATCATAATCGCCTTTGGTCAAACGAACACATTGTCCGTTTATAATATCTATTGCTGGTATTATTCTCATATTTACTTCCAGTATTGTTTCAATTTATAATTTCTATCAACTTTTTTTGCGACCTTTCGACAGAGCCTGTGCTGAGCGAAAACGAAGTACTCAAGGTGACATTTTAGTTATATTTTCATTTCAAGGAAATTTTTCAATAATTGCTCTCCTGCTTTAGAGGATTTTTCAGGATGAAACTGCACTCCAAAGAAATTATCCTTTTCTAATGCAGAAGCATATTCCAATTCATAATTTGTTGTTGCAATGGCCTCACTACAATTCTCAGCATAATAACTGTGAACCAAATACATATATTCCTCTTCTTTTATATTTTTGAATAAATCTGACTTAAGATTAAAAATTGTATTCCAACCCATTTGGGGCACTTTTACAGTATTAGAAAACTTTTTAATATCAACATTAAAAATCCCTAATCCCGTAGTATTAGCTTCTTCTGTGTGTTTACACATTAATTGCATGCCTAAGCAAATACCTAAAACTGGTTGCTTTAGTTGTGGTATAAGCTTATCCAAACCACTTTCTTTTAGCATTTTCATTGCCGA
Source organism: uncultured Winogradskyella sp. (assembly GCA_913061495.1). GTDB lineage: Bacteria > Bacteroidota > Bacteroidia > Flavobacteriales > Flavobacteriaceae > Winogradskyella. The sequence continues at coordinate 6,031 of CAJXVG010000143.1, read as the reverse complement.
GCTAGCTTCGCCTACTCCGGGAAAAATTACTCTATCAGCCTTAATTATTTCTTCAGGATTATCGGACAACTGGGCTTCGTAACCTAAACGCTGAAATGCAAATTGAATGCTTTTTATGTTGCCAGCACCGTAATTAACTATTTTTACATCCATTAAAGCATTCCTTTTGTTGAAGGTAAAATCATTTTCTCAATATCTTGTTTTACCGCCATTTTAATCGCTTTAGCAAAAGCTTTAAAAATAGCTTCGATTTTATGATGTTCGTTGTCTCCTTCAACTTTTATATTAAGATTGCATTTAGCTCCATCTGTAAAGGATTTAAAGAAGTGGTAAAACATTTCAGTAGGCATTTTGCCAATCATTTCACGTTTAAAATCTGCCTCCCAAACGAGCCAATTTCTACCTCCAAAATCTATAGCGACTTGCGCTAAACAATCGTCCATTGGCAAACAAAATCCATAGCGTTCTATGCCTAACTTATTACCAAGAGTGGTTGCAAACACTTCTCCTAAGGCAATTGCTGTATCTTCAATTGTATGGTGTTCATCTACTTCTAAATCACCAACAACTTTAATATTAAGATCCATTTGACCGTGACGCGCTATTTGATCTAACATGTGATCAAAAAAAGCAATCCCAGTTGTGATATCACTTTTACCAGTGCCATCTAAATTTAAATCTATTTTAATTTTAGTTTCGTTAGTGTTTCTCTCAATAGAACCAACACGTTCTGTCGTTTTTAAGAATTTATAGATGTTTTTCCAGCTCTTAGTTTCTAAAGCTAAAAATTCTTTTAAGTTATCTTTCTCGCTCTCGTTTACGCTTTCTTGATTTTCAGAATTAATTAAAATCCCCATGCAGCCTAGGTTTTTAGCCAACTCAATATCAGTTAAACGGTCACCAATAACAAAAGAATTTGCCAAATCGTAATCACCTTCAAAATAATGAGTTAAAAGCCCAGTTCTTGGTTTGCGCGTATCTGCTTTTTCGTGTTCAAAAGTTCTGTCAATGATTTGTTCTTCAAACTCAACACCTTCGTTTTTAAAAGATTGAATTAAAAAATTATGAACTGGCCAAAATGTGTTTTCAGGAAATGAATCCGTTCCTAAACCATCTTGATTGGTAATCATTACAATTTTAAAATTTAACTCTTTTGCGATTTTACCCAAGTATTGAAATACGTTTGGGAAGAATTCTAGTTTTTCAAAACTATCTAGTTGATAGTCTTGAGGTGGCTCAATAGCAAGGGTTCCGTCTCTATCTATAAATAATACTGGTTTCATTGTAGGCCTATTAAAGTATTTATTAATTTTTTATTTTCTTCTGATGTTCCGACTGTAAACCTTAGACAGTTTTCACAAAGCTGTTGGTTGGTTCTGTTTCTTACCACAATACCTTTTTCAATTAATTGATTATAACGTTTATTAGCATCATCTACCTTTGCCAATATAAAATTTGCATCAGATGGATAAACGTGGTTTACGAAAGAAATAGATGGAAGTTGTTCATTTAAGTTATTTCGCTCATCTAAAACTATTTTTACCTCTTCATCTACTTTAGAGATATCACTTAAACGTTTTAAAGCAGCATCTTGTGTCAGCTGATTAATGTTATATGGAGGTTTAATGTTATTTAGCACTGAAATTATTTCTTTTGAAGCATAACAGATTCCTAATCGAATTCCAGCTAAACCAAATGCTTTAGAAAGTGTTTGAGTGACAATTAAATTTGGAAAATCATTTAAGCGCGACAACCAACTTTCATCATTAGAAAAATCAATATAGGCTTCATCAATTACCACAATACCATTGAAATTTTTTATCAGTTTTTCAATGTATTCTGCCTTAAAACTATTGGCTGTTGGATTATTTGGCGAACATAAAAATAATAATTTAGAATTGATATTTTGAGCACTAAGAATGGCTTCAGAATCTGGTTGAAAATCAGAATTTAATAATACTTCTTTTATCTCAACTGCATTAAGATTTGCTAAAACTGAATACATACCATAAGTTGGCGGTAGTGTTATAACATTGTCTTGTTTGGGTTCACAAAACGCTCTAAAAATTAAGTCTAAAACTTCATCACTTCCATTTCCTAAAAGAATTTGATTTTTAGGAACGCTTTTTATTTTAGATAAAACTGTTTTGACCTTGGTTTGTTGTGGGTCTGGATAGCGGTTAACGTTGGTGCTGAATGGGTTTTCATTAGCATCAATAAATACCATGTTATCACTAGTCTCAGTGTATTCGTCTCTTGCAGAAGAATACGGTTTTATATTTTTTATGTTTTCTCTTAAGAGATTATTTAAAATAAAATCGTTCATATTATAAGACCTCTCGACTACGCTTGAGGTGACAGTTAGTTTTTTAAATCTTTTAATCTTAAGGTTACCGCATTTTTATGCGCCTGTAAACCTTCTGCTTCTGCCATTAATTCAATAGCGTTACCTATATTTTGAATGCCTTCTTTAGAAATTTTCTGAAATGTAATACTCTTTTGAAAGCTATCTAAATTGATACCAGAATATGCTTTTGAAAATCCATTAGTAGGAAGCGTATGGTTTGTGCCAGACGCATAATCTCCAGCACTTTCGGGCGTGTAATTCCCAATAAATACAGAGCCAGCATTTCCAATATTGTCTACAAAATAATCGTTATCTTCAGTAGCTACAATAAAATGTTCTGGGCCGTATTCGTCAATTAAATCTAGAGCTGTTTGAAAGGTATTGACTACGATTGATTTTGAATTTGAAATGGCATCTTTAGCCATTGCCTTTCTAGGAAGTACTTGTAGTTGCTTATCAACCTCGTTAGCAACATTTTCTGCAAATGCTTTTGAAGTTGTTACCAATATAACTTGACTATCTGATCCATGCTCTGCTTGACTCAATAAATCTGAAGCCACATATACTGCATTTGCAGATTCATCTGCCACAACCAGTAATTCACTAGGACCAGCAGGCATATCTATAGCAACACCGTATTTAGTTGATAATTGCTTTGCTACAGTTACAAACTGATTACCAGGTCCAAAAATTTTATACACTTGTGGTATGGATTCTGTTCCAAACGTTAGTCCTGCAATAGCTTGTATGCCACCAACTTTAATGATTTTTGTAACTCCGCAAAGTTGCGCAGCATACAAAATTTCATTCGCAATTTTTCCTTCTTTGTTTGGTGGCGAACACAATACAATTTCTTTACAGCCTGCAATTTGTGCAGGAACAGCCAACATTAAAACTGTAGAAAACAATGGAGCTGTGCCACCAGGAATGTAAAGACCAACTTTTTGTATAGGTCTTTTTTCTTGCCAACAATCAACACCAGACATTGTGCTTACTGAAACTTTGGTTGTTTGTTGAGCCGTGTGAAACTTTTCTATATTAGATTTAGCTAAGTTAATTGCGTCTTTTAAATCTTCTGAAATGGCATTAGACGCCTCACGGATTTCCTCAATGTTAACTATGTTAGTTTCTAAATTTACACTATCAAACATTGATGTATATTTAAAAACAGCTTTGTCGCCATTTTTCTTAATATCGTTGAACACTTCATTTACAGTAGATTCAATATCTTCAACTGTTTGGGTTGGTCGTTTTAAGAGTGTTGACCAATCTGATTTTGTAGGATTTATATATAGTTTCATACTTAGTTATATTCAGTTTACAATACCATATTTTCAATAGGGCAAACTAAAATACCTTCTGCTCCATTTACTTTTAATTCGTCAATAACATTCCAAAAGTCATTTTTATTAATCACAGAATGTAAAGAGCTCCAGCCTTCTTTTGCCAATGGTAAAATTGTCGGTGAATTCATTCCTGGTAAAATCTTAGTAATTTCACTTAATTTTTCGTTCGGAGCATTAAGCAAAACATATTTGTTTTCTCTACCGTTTAATACAGATTTTAACCTGAATTTCAACTTATCAATTCTTGCTTTATTTTCATCAGAAATTTTTGGTGATGAGGCTAAAACAGCTTCAGAATTTAATAAAACTTCAATTTCTTTTAGTCCGTTTTTAAAAAGTGTACTCCCACTAGATACAATATCGCAAATACCATCTGCTAAACCTATATTTGGGGCTATTTCTACCGAACCATTAATGATATGTAGTTGTGCATCAATATTGTTTTTTATTAAAAATTGATTCACTGTATTGGGATAAGACGTTGCAATACGTTTACCTTCTAAATCTTTTAGGTTTTTAGCTTCTGAAGATTTTGGTACTGCAATAGAAACTTTACATTTAGAAAACCCTAAACGTTCTTCAATTGCAATATCACTACCTTTTTCAATAAGCACATTTTCTCCGATTATAGCAGCATCTACTACTCCATCCCTTAAGTATTGAGGAATGTCTCCATTACGTAAATAAAACACTTCTAATGGGAAATTACGTGCTGAAGCTTTAAGCTGATCTTTTCCATTATCTACAGAAATACCAATTTCCTTTAGGATTTTCATGGAGTCATCGTGAAGACGTCCCGATTTTTGTACTGCAATTTTTAATTTACTCATCTTTGATTTTAGTAATGTCTGAGAATTAATTAAGGTTTAGAAAACAAAAAAACCCGTTTGAATTCTCAAACGGGTTTTTAAAATATATTTTGATTTTATTCAATACACTTTCACCTCGCTTGAGCGATTAAATGAAAATGATGATGTAATTGTATTAAATTCATATTGTATTTTGTTGCAACAAATTTTCAGAAAAAAATCTTACAATTCCTAATTTTTATGAAAATTTTATTGGTTACCTAAAATAATAGGCATTCCGCTTTCGCCAGATCCAATGATAACCACTTTACTATTAGGAGATTCTGCTAATTTGTTAGTAGCTTCAATTCCTTTATCCTGTAAAATTTTATCTGTCAAAGACGCACTTAATATTTTATTGGCATCAGCTTTACCTTGGGCTTCAATAATTTGGCGTTGAGCTTCTTTATCTGCCGTTACTAATCTAAACTCGTATTCAAGTGATTCTTGCTCTTGTTTCAACTTTCGTTCAATTGCATCTTTAATTGTAGGTGGTAGAGTAACATCTCTTACTAAAATCTCATCTATCACTATGTGCTGACCTTCAACAATTTTTTTTGTTTCTTCAAAAATCTCTTCTTGGATTGCATCACGCTTACTAGAATATAATTGCTCTGGAGTATAACGCCCAACAACACTACGTGCTGCAGATCTTATAGTAGGTAATATAATACGGTTTAGGTAGTTGTCACCAATTTCTTGATGTAATTTACCCAATGCACTTTCATCTGGTTTGTACCAAACTGATGCATCTAGTTGAATATCTAATCCGTTTGAAGAAAGAACCTTCATTTTTTCGAAGATTTCTTGACGACGTACTTCGTAAACGAATACTTTATTCCAAGGAGCAACCACATGAAACCCTTCTCCTAAAGGTGGCTCATCTGTAACTACACCTCCTCCAAATGTTTTATATAACACACCCGCTTCACCAGAATCAATTGTAACTGCAGACTTTGCAATGATTATAATTAAAATAACAACTCCGATTAAAATCGGCAATCCAACTTTTGGTAATTTTTCCATTTCTATTTTTTATATTAATCCATTATATTTTCTTAGAAACCACTCTATAAATAGACTTATTGCTATTAAACCGAGTAGATATTTCCAATCGATCAAAGGTACAATATTTTTAGTGCTTTTTTGGATGGTAGCGTAACGATTATCCTCCAATAATTCTTCTGTTAATTTAGCGGTTTCATTACTAAAAAAGGTTTTGCCAGAAGTGTTATTGGCTACTGATTTAAGTTTAAGGATATCAGCATTTAAAAATTGCTGCTCAATGTTATATTCGAGAATTTGAAAACTCCCTGAAGCCGAAACTGTCTCTGTGTTGTGCTTTACGGTAAAGTTATAATTTCCGGGTTCAATACCGCTTAAATCAACTGTATAATTACCATTATTAAGCAATAATGGAATTTCATTAACCTCTCCATTATTTTTATTATTTAATATAATTCCTGTCTCTTATACACATCTGACGCTGC
>CAJXVG010000142.1 GCA_913061495.1 uncultured Winogradskyella sp. | reverse complement strand
GAGATCAGCCTCGGTCTCGTGGGCTCGGAGATGTGTATAAGAGACAGGTCCTGTAGCTAATCAGCCAACGGATTTAGAGTTGTGTAGTAATGGTAATGATGGATTTGAAGCGTTCGACTTAACTATAAAAAACGAGGAGATCATAGGTCCTAATGCTAACTTAGTTGTTTCTTATTATGTAACACAGATCGATGCCGTTAATGATGAAAATCCTATAACAAATACTACAAGTTATGTAAATTTAACTAACCCACAAACAATCTTTGTTAGAGTGGGAGATGCTGTTACAGAGTGTTTTGCCCTAACGGATTTTGATATTATGGTTAGGGAATTACCGTTGATTGAACCCATAGAATCCTTATTAACTTGTGATGAAAATAATGATGGTTTCGCACTGTTCGATTTAACATCAAAAGATGAAGAAATTATTAACGAACAAAATTCTGTTATTGTAACTTACCATGAAACTGAACAAGACGCAAACAACGGAACCAACGCAATTTTATCTCCATATACTAATAGCATAGCTTTTTCACAAACTATTTATGTAAGCTTATCGAATGTTGAAACTGGGTGTTTTTCCGTATCATCATTTACAATTGAAGCTATAGATTGCACAGACGCAGATTCAGACGGAGTTATAGACAGCGATGAAGATATTAACGATAACGGAAATTTAGATGACGATGATACTGATAATGATGATATACCAAACTATTTAGATGATGATGACGATGGTGATGCCGTAGATACAATTGATGAAGTTACTAATTCAGCAGGTCGCAACAACACATTACATCCGTTTATAGATACAGATGGTGATACAATTGAAAATTATTTGGATGACGATGATGATGGTGATGACGTACTCACCATTGATGAAGATTACAACAACAATGGAGATCCCACGGATGATGATACCAATATGAATTCCATTCCAGATTATTTGGAAAGTTCAGTGGCACTTAGTGTAAATAATGTGAACTTAGGTGATTTTAGTATGTATCCAAACCCTGCAAAAGGAGATATTACAATAAAATTAAATTTTCTTCATACTAATAATCTTAAAATTCGAGTTTTTGATGTACATGGTAAAACCATAAGTGTATCTAATAGTGTAAGTTTAGACGAGATTAATTTAAACACTTCCCAACTTAGCTCAGGATTATATTTTATTGAAATTAAAAGCGGTTCAAATAAATTAGTTCAAAAGTTGATTAAAGAATAACACTTACATTTAATTATACTCAAAAGCTTCAGTTTATTTCTGAAGCTTTTTTTGTAATGGTTTATATTTAGTTTCGTCCAAAGAAACCAACCAAAACTAAAATTCAATGAAAAAATTAGCACAATTATTCTTATTAGCGACTTTAGTAGTAGCATGTAAAAATGACAAAAAACAAGAGTCAACTAAAGTTGAGGAAATTAAACCCGCAGATGTTACTACAAGTATTTATCCTGAAAGTATTGCCAAAGTTTTTAAAGCCCATGGAGGCATTGACCAATGGAACAAAATGAAAACATTGTCCTTTACTATGGAAAAGCCAAACGGAAAAGAAGTGACGACTACCCATTTAAAAACAAGAGCAGAACTAATTGATACACCAGAATACACCCAAGGTTATGACACTGAAACACTTTGGGTAAAAGAAAAAGATGGTAAGGAATACAAGGGTAATGCAAAATTCTATAAAGGCTTAATGATGTATTTCTACGCTATGCCATTTATAGTTGGAGACAACGGTATTATTTACAAAGATGCTGAGCCTTTAAATTTTGAAGATAAAACTTACCCAGGAATTTTAGTCTCTTATGAAGCCGGAATAGGAGTTTCACCAGATGATCAGTATATTATCTATTACGATGATGAAACAGGTCAAATGGAGTGGTTGGCTTATACGGTAACCTTTGGTAAAGAAGGTAAGAGCAAGGAGTTTAAGTTTATAAGATATAACAATTGGCAAACTGTAAATGGGTTAGTTGTTCCTAAAAGTGTGGATTGGTATAAACAGGAAAACAATCAACCAACAGAAAAAAGAAATACAGTAGAATTTATGGATGTTGAACTTTCTGAAAAAGCTATGGATAAATCCATGTTCATTAAGCCTAAAGATGCCAATATAATAGAATAAGATATATTCTTTTATAAATAAGCAGAATTACTATTTTAATCACAAGTTAAATTTCATAAACTCAAATTATATAAAAATAAAAAGCGAACTACTAGGTTCGCTTTTTTTAAATTAGTCTTTGCTATTATATTTTTCAGCGTAGCGTTTCCAAAGCTCAGTTTGGTGTGTTTCTAAACTCAATTTTCTGCCATCTATAAAAGCATGTGTTAATTTGTTGGTTCGCATGTCTAATGCATCACCTTCACTAATAAATAGAGTGGCGCTTTTACCAGTTTCTAGTGTTCCGTACAAATTGTCAATGCCTAAAATTTTTGCAGCATTTTGTGTAATTAGCTGAAGAGCTTGTTCTTTTGTTAGCCCATAAGCTACTGTTGTACCTGCATAAAATGGTAAATTACGAGAATTCATACGTTCCATTTGTCCGCTTGGTTCTAACGAAACTAAAACACCAGCATCTACTAATTTTTTTGCCAGTTTAAACGGGAGATCATAATCATCATCTTCTAATTCTGGTCTCGTATGTACACGACGTAAGAATACAGAAACATCATTTTGCTTTAAGAAATTAGTGAGGTTTCCTGCTTGATAGCCTCCAACAATTGTAATCTTATTTACACCTTGTTCTTTTGCGAAATTTACAGCATCTGTAATACTTTTTTCATCATCTGCATTGATGTATAAGTGTTTTGATCCGTCAAATAAACCTTGTAAAGCCTCATAAGGTAAATGAAGTTCGTCTTTATCACCTTTGTTATAACTTTTAGATTCATTAAAAAAATCTTCTAGTTCCCTAACTTGTTTAGAGTAATCCTTATTTGGTTTTAAAGCTGGGTCTTCACCAAGCCACCAACGACCTCTACTAAAACTATTAGGCCAGTTGAGGTGAATACCGTCGTCAATTTTAATGGCAGCATCTTCCCAGTTCCAAGCATCAAACTGAACGACTGAAGATGTACCGGAAATTCGTCCTCCTCGAGGTACAATCTGACCGAGTAAAACTCCGTTTGGTCGCATAGACTCTACAACTTTAGATTCCGTATTATAAGCGATAATACTTCTAACGTGTGGATTGTAAGTTCCCAATTCAGATAGGTCGTTCGATGCTTTTACAGCATCTACTTCTACTAAGCCTAATGTGCCGTTAGAAACTATAAAGCCAGGATAAACATGTTTACCTTTTGCATCGATAATATCCATTGCTTGTCTGGTAAGTGGAGTAGAAGCCTCTGGTCCAATTGTTGTAATTTTTCCGTTGCTCACCACAATAATACTATTTTCAATTACCGATCCATTTCCGATATGTGCTGTTGCACCAACGATAGCGAAATCTTTTATTTGCTTTGGTGCTGGTGTTTGTTGGGCAACAGAGCCATAACTACAAAGCAAAAAACCGAGTATATATAATATGTTTTTTTTCATTTTGAATATTTTAATGATGATTGTCCATTGAATCGCAATGCAATAAAACTTTTTCTTTTTTCTTAACGGGTTGTGTTTTTAAGCCTTTATTTTTTTCTTGAAGCATTAAGTTTGCTAACTCACTTTTCTCCTTTTTAATGGCTTCACGCATTTGTTTATCGCGAGCTAAATCGAAATAAGTGACTCCTTCAATAATTGTTTTTTCAGCTTTAGCATAAATAGATAATGGGTGATCTGACCAAAGTACAACATCGGCATCTTTACCAACCTTTAAGCTTCCCACACGATCATCTAAATGCAATAATTTCGCAGGGTTTAGTGTTACAAACTTCCAAGCATCTTCTTCAGAAATATTACCATATTTAACTGATTTTGCTGCTTCTTGGTTTAAACGACGCGACATTTCGGCATCATCACTATTAATTGCTACAGTAACACCTGCATTATGCATTATAGCTGCATTATACGGAATAGCGTCATTAACCTCATATTTGTAAGCCCACCAATCGCTAAATGTAGAACCTCCAACTCCGTGTTCTTTCATTTTATCAGCTACTTTATAACCTTCAAGAATATGGGTAAATGTATTGATGTTAAAATCGAATTTCTCAGCAACTTTCATAAGCATATTAATCTCACTTTGTACGTATGAATGACATGAAATGAAACGCTCTTTATTCAAAATTTCTGATAAAACTTCCATTTCAATATCCTTTCGGTAAGGTTTACCGCTTTTCTTTAACTCATTGTAGGCTTTGGCTCTACTGAAATAATCTGTAAAAACTTGCTCAACTCCCATACGAGATTGAGGGAAGCGTTCATTTCTTCTGCTACGGGATTGTTTTACATTTTCTCCCAAAGCAAACTTTATAAATTTTGGAGAATTGTTATACACCAAATCCTTGGCAGCTTCACCCCATTTTAATTTAATAATAGCAGAACGTCCTCCAATTGGGTTAGCAGAACCGTGTAAGATTTGAATAGAAGTTACACCACCAGCAAGATTTCTGTAAATGTCAATATCCTTGGCATCTATAACATCCTCAATGGTAACTTCAGCAGAAGAATTTTGACCACCTTCGTTGATGGAAGCAGCTGCAATATGCGAATGCTCATCAATAATTCCGGCAGTAACGTGTTTTCCTGTAGCGTCAATTACTTTTGCGCCACCATCTGAAAGATTTTTGCCTATTTTAGAAATTTTGCCATTCTTTATTAGTACATCAGTGTTTTCTAAAACACCATCGTTTTCATTGGTCCAAACTGTTGCGTTTTTAAATAAGATAGTTTCAGCTTTTGGTTTTTCTTTAAAGCCATAAGCTATATTGGGATAAGTCACAGGACTCATAAAAGGTTTGTTTGTCTCTGTACTATCTTTATCCTTCTCATTATCTTTTGCCATATTTTCTTTTGTGGTTTTTTTGGCAAAAAAGGATAATTCATTTCCGTTGGGCATGGTAGCTCTACCAGATAAATTTTCACTGTTATTAGAATTAGCAGCAATTCTTACATATTCTTTTTTTGTACTATCAGCAGTTTTAAAAGTGAGATTTACCCAACTTGCGCTATAATTTATTTTTGTACCTAAGCTGTTATCACCAAGTTCAATTTTAGCTTTTGGTTTGCTTGCGCTTCCAGATATTGAAAGGTTGTAATCTTCGCCAGCTAATTTAAAGGTGTAATCACCATCAATATCTTTTATGTTCATGTCGTTAATAACATATGGTGTGCCTTGTACCCAATTCTCAAATAGCTTGGTTTTCTTTTCAAAAATATCACCATCAGTAATTAAGAAGTTGGCATAGCTTCCTTTTTTAAGTGTTCCTAAAACATCAGATTTACCTAATAAGCTAGCAGGAATTGTAGTCAATGCTTCTAGTGCCTTTTGTTTTGAAAGCCCTTTTTCAATGGCTTTCATTAAATTGGATTTAAACGTTTTTTTAGATTTTAAACCATAGGTTGTTAAAGCAAAGTTTATTCCGTTTTCAGCTAAAAGTCTTGGGTTGTGAGGCTCTTGGTTCCATGAGCGCATATCACTTAAAGAAAGGGTTGAAGCCAAAAAAGGATTTTCAACATCGTAAGCCATTTGAAAATCAATAGGCAGAATAATTGATGCGTTTGTGGCTTTCACTTCCTCAATCCTCTCATATTCGTCACCACCACCAAGAATGGTATATTGAATATTGAATGCATCACCAACTTTATCAGCGCGCATTAAGTTTGCCCTGCTTCCAGCTTCAAAAACCTGAACTAAATTTTTGTTTTTGTTTAAAGCCTCTAATGATAAATCTTTTGTGTCAATATTTCCACCTGCATACCATTTGGCATCATGATACATTTGTCGTAAAAGTGCCATGCTACCCATAATTGACGACGGATAAGATTGGCGTGACGTTACACTTTTACTAAATGAAAAATGCTGTGTAGTCTTTGCATCTACAATGCGTTTAGAGTTATCAGCTTCGTTGTTCAGAGCAATCAATGCACCTGTGCCACGTACAACACCATCTGGCATGTGCGTATTTACAACTCCAAAACCTAGTTTATGCATTTCTGACGCAGATTTAGCATCATATTTAAATGTTGCCATTACTTCTTGCTCTGGCATTACATGGTCGTTCCAATAATAGCCACTTCTGCTTGGACCATATTGTGGTCCGTCTCCACCACGTACAGGTTTTTTTACACCAAAAGAGGTGTACATATCAATAAACGATGGATAAATGGTTTTGCCCGAAAGATCAACAACAGTTGTGTTTTTTGGGACATTCACCGATTTTCCAACACTTACTATTTTCCTATCCTTAATTAGAAGGGTAGCGTTATTGATAACTTCGGTTGGTGATACATGAATTGTAGCGTTGGTTAAAGCGGTGTAATTAGAGTTATTTGCAATAACACCCGTGTTACTTGGGAAATAATCTTGTGCAAATAACGAAAAACTGCACATGAGTATGAGCAGCCGTAAATGTGATTTAATCATGAAAATAAAGTTAGTTTAATTATCTTTTCTAAATATAGGGATTAAAGCCAAATCGTAAATTGAAATATAGCTTTTTAACTTTTTTTGAATACTGATTTATGAATAAAAGTTTTGATTGCATTTAGCCTAAAAAAGGCTTTTTTATAAATCTCTATTTTCAAAATAATTAACCAAAAGTGCGACAACATAACTATAACTTTTCATTCCGGCAGATTGGTTATTGGCTTTGAGAAACCTATCAAAAGTCTTTTCAAAATAGGGTTCAAAAGGATTTTGGTAGTCCATCCAAAAGTATTGAACTTCTTGATAATTCTTAAGAATGCCAATATTTACCGAAGCAATTATCTCATTATATAGTTCCGGATCTCTTTTAAATACTTCTGCTAGGCAATACCTTAAGGCAAATGTGTAACCAGAATATTTAAAATAGGCGTTTTTATTATGAATTGCGGCCAAACTCCCAATAAAATTAGCTTCGTTTTCAGCGGCATAACCTAATTGATGAGCTGCTTCGTGACAAGCCGTAGTCGGGAATTTATAGGTTGGGATTAAGCGGCTTACTTGGCCTTCATTTGTAAATGGATTTAAATAACCAGAGAATCCCATATAAATTAGAGGTGTGCTAAAAATAGATTTTTTTAAGCTTCTTGGCTGGTAATCTAGATGTGGATAGGTTTTTGAAAGTGTGTTGTAACCATTTTTTACATTGTCAAAAATTTCAGCTCTAGTATAAGGAAGTTCTATTTTTAAGGAATCTTTATTGTTGCTTAATTGGTTGTGTAAATTATTCGATTTTACGATGAGTTTTTTTGTGAATGAAATTAACTGTTCTGTGGTATAATCTGCTTCAAGATTTAAAGATTTATAAAGCGGTTGCCTGTAATAATTAAAAGCCCACAATATATAGAAAGCAAAATATGCGATTGATAGTGTAGCACCAACATCCAATAGCCAATTTTTCGTATCCTTAACTATTCGTTTTCTATTAATTATAAGCCATCTTATTATATAGATAATAGCCAAAGTGTAAAATACATCGCCTACTGAAAATGGTAACCATCCAAAAGTATAACGCATTAATTTAGAGCTAAAAACATAGATGCCATTACTGTAAAATCTGTCTCTTATACACATCTGACGCTGCCGACGACTCCTTACGTGTAGA
>CAJXVG010000141.1 GCA_913061495.1 uncultured Winogradskyella sp. | reverse complement strand
GATCTACACGTAAGGAGTCGTCGGCAGCGTCAGATGTGTATAAGAGACAGGCAAGTTGGAGGCGTGAAGAAAACAAGTGATTTTTTAGACAAAAGTACTTGGGTTTTGGCAACAGCCCTTATTGTATTAATTTTGGCATCTAATTTAACCATTGATTCTGGTGTTTCTACTGAATCAAGAGCATTAGATCCTACCGAAGATACTTCAGGAGTACCTGTAGTACCTTCTACAAATAACAATGCAAATCCAGCAGACAGCACAGCACAGTAAATTGAAAATATTCAAAATATAAATTAGAAAGCCAACTTATTAAAGTTGGCTTTTTTTATGCACTGAAACTTTGTCAGTCGCACTTACTTGGCACAATTTTCGACTATTGGTTAACATCAAATTAATTAACTAAAAACATATAAATACAATGGCTTTAAACATTAAACCTTTAGCAGACCGTGTTCTTGTAGAACCAATGGAGGCTGAGACTAAAACGGCATCTGGTATTATCATTCCAGATAATGCAAAAGAAAAACCGCAACGCGGAACTGTAGTTGCCGCAGGAAAAGGCACAAAAGATGAGCCTATTACCGTAAAGGTTGGTGATACTGTGCTTTATGGAAAGTATGGCGGAACCGAATTGAAGTTAGAAGGTAAAGATTACTTAATAATGAGAGAGAGCGATATTTTAGCAATCATCTAAACCTCATTTAGCTATTGGCATTCTGCCTATAGTAAATTCACAAAAAAACAAAACTAATATTTTAATTCCTAGACAAGTACTAGTGATTAAAAGAAAAATTAAAAAAAAATGGCAAAAGACATAAAATTCGATATTGAAGCACGCGACGGTATAAAACGTGGTGTTGATGCTTTAGCAAACGCAGTAAAAGTAACATTAGGCCCAAAAGGTCGTAACGTAATAATCAGTAGATCTTTTGGAGCACCACAAGTTACCAAAGACGGTGTTTCTGTAGCAAAAGAAATTGAGCTAGAAGATGAGTTAGAAAACATGGGAGCGCAAATGGTAAAAGAAGTTGCCTCTAAAACTAATGACTTAGCTGGTGACGGTACAACTACTGCAACCGTATTAGCACAAGCAATTGTAAAAGAAGGACTTAAAAATGTTGCTGCTGGTGCAAACCCAATGGATTTAAAACGCGGAATCGATAAAGCAGTAGAAGCTTTAGTTAAAGATTTAGACAAGCAATCTCAAAAGGTTGGTAATTCTTCTGAAAAAATAAAGCAAGTTGCTGCTATCTCTGCAAACAACGATGATACTATTGGTGAACTAATCGCTAAAGCATTCGGAAAAGTTGGTAAAGAAGGAGTAATTACTGTTGAAGAAGCAAAAGGTCTTGAAACTTACGTAGATGTGGTTGAAGGTATGCAGTTTGACAGAGGTTATTTATCTCCTTACTTCGTAACCGATTCTGATAAAATGATAGCGGATTTAGAAAATCCATATATCTTATTGTTTGATAAGAAAATTTCTAATTTACAGGAAATTCTTCCAATATTAGAACCAGTGGCACAATCAGGTCGTCCATTATTAATTATTGCTGAGGATGTTGAAGGCCAAGCTTTAGCAACATTAGTTGTAAATAAATTACGTGGTGGACTTAAAATTGCTGCTGTAAAAGCACCTGGTTTTGGAGACAGACGTAAAGCAATGTTAGAAGATATTGCAATCTTAACAGGAGGTGTTGTAATTTCTGAAGAAAGAGGCTTTTCTTTAGAAAACGCTGACCTTTCTATGTTAGGTACTGCTGAAACCGTAACAATCGATAAAGACAATACTACAATTGTTAATGGTGAAGGAAAAGCAGCTGATATAAAAGCAAGAGTAAACCAAATTAAATCTCAGATAGAAACTACAACTTCTGATTACGATAAGGAAAAACTTCAAGAGCGTTTAGCTAAATTAGCTGGTGGAGTTGCCGTACTGTATGTTGGTGCTGCTTCTGAAGTTGAAATGAAAGAAAAGAAAGATCGTGTTGATGATGCATTACATGCTACAAGAGCTGCCGTAGAAGAAGGAATTGTTGCTGGTGGTGGAGTTGCTTTTGTTAGAGCTAAAAAAGTGCTGGAAAAACTAACAACAGAAAATTTAGATGAAACTACAGGTGTACAGATTGTGAATAAAGCAATTGAATACCCGTTGAGAACTATTGTTGAAAATGCAGGTGGTGAAGGCTCTGTAGTAATCAATAAAGTTTTAGAAGGTAAAAAGGACTTTGGTTACGATGCAAAAACCGAAACATATGTAGATATGCTAAAAGCAGGTATCATTGATCCTAAGAAAGTAACTCGTATTGCATTAGAGAATGCCGCTTCTGTAGCTGGTATGATCTTAACTACAGAGTGTGCTTTAATAGATATCAAAGAAGATGCACCTGCCATGCCACCAATGGGTGGAGGCGGAATGCCAGGCATGATGTAATGGCAAATATCCTTACATAAATACTTGAATTAAGTCTATTATCAATTTAAAAGCCCTTGATTTTTTTATCAAGGGCTTTTAAAATTAAAATTCATTTATCACAGTGAATTAATTAGTATGAAAAAAATTATTACCAACATATTTTTCTTTTTAATTACAATAACTGCTATTTCTCAAACAGATTCTACATTTAATGAAGAAAAAAGAATTTGGAAAAATCTTAAGCACGACGGTAAGGTAGCTTTAAAAAGTGTTGGCCATTCACTTTCAAGACCTATACACTGGCAAGGTAAAGACTTTTTAACTGCTGGTGGAATTATTGCTGGTACTAGTATTCTATATCTCAGTGATAATGAAGCAAAACGTTATTTTGAAAAACAAGAAAAAGATGTGCCTGGAGTAATTAAGAGTTTTGGATGGTATTTTGGAAGTCCTCAAAATTTCTTTATGGTCTCTGCTGGTATTTATGGCTTTGGACTTGTCACTGATAACGAAAAAGTAAGGCGCACTGGCATTTTAATAATTTCTTCAGCAACAACAACTGGGATAATACAATCTTTATCTAAAACTATTGTCGGTAGAGCTAGACCCAATAATGGTAATAGAGATGACTTTGACCCTTTAAGTAACAAACCTGGTTATCATTCGTTTCCTTCCGGACATAGTATTTTATCCTTTTCTATGGCACATTCCATTGCCAAACAATTTGACAGTTTATGGGTTAAGGCTGGTATTTACTCCATAGGTTCCATTGCTCCAATTTCAAGATTATGGAAAGGTGCACACTGGCTCAGTGATGTTGGGTTAAGTCTAGCTTTAAGTATTGTAGTTGTTGATAGTATAGACAATTTTATGCAAAAAAATGAGTATTACGATTACTCTAAACCAAAAACTATAAGCTGGCGCATAAGTGCTGGCGTTGGTACAATTGGATTGGTTGGCACTTTTTAATTTTAGCCCAACCTTAAACACCATTTCTTATCGTGCCGAGATAAACAGCCAATTTACATCAGAAAAAGTATGAAGTTAAAATAACAAAACCATCTCTTTTGGAGATGGTCTTTTATTTTTTCTTTAATAATAGGTTCATTCTAAACAAACCTCATCACAGATTACTTCTTTTTTGGTGAAGCCTGCGGTGTCTTTTTTGGCATTGGTTTAGCCGTTTTAGACGCACTTTTTGACTTTGTCTGTCCCATAACTTTATTGATTTAAAAGAATATACTAAAGATAGAAACAAAGTGAATCCGTGATATTTTTATTAGTAAAGATTTAACTAAAAAAAACAATTAATTCCCACCCTCGTTTTTATGGTCTTTCTTTACATCTTCATCACGATAGCGGCAACAAGGATGAACAGATTTATACTGTTCTTCAGTTGCTTTAATTTCTTTGGTATCGTGACCAACTGAAGCTATTTTTTTAGAGATCTTTTTTAAATCCGTTTTATGTTCATCAAATATTAATTTTAGCTCGTGTGTATCAATATTCCAAACTGCAGATTTAACTCCTTTGGTTCTAATGGCTGCTTTTTCTATACGTTCTTTACACATTGCACAAACTCCATCTACTTCCATAGATGCTTTTGCATTTTTGTTTTGGGCAAAAGTTATTGTTGTTATCAATAACGTAAATATTAAAATTATTCGTTTCATAATGTTTTTATTTTCTTAATTATAAGATTTCTTTTTTTTGTAATTCGTTACTTAATTCTATAACGTAATCCTGCGTAATATAAACTACCAAAAATTGGACCATACACAAAATTACTATCAAAATTTGCTCCAAACGGGTTATCTGGACTTATAACCGGATTGGGTTGCCTTACGTTGGTCACGTTTTCGCCACCTAAATATACTTCAAATTTAGGAGAAAACACTTTAGTAACCTGTAAGTTCAATGTGCCAACTGTTGGTGAATAATCATCAATTTGAAATTGTGCTGGACTCAAATCCGTACTCGGAAAACGTTGCGAACTCAACCAGTTGTATGTAGCATCAAATTTCCAATGGCTTCCATTTTCTCTTTCATTAGTTTCATAAGACGTATTTGCAAAAACACGGTGTTTGGGTATTAAAGGTTTTTCTAATTCACCTGAATTGTAATCGGTTTTCACGTCATAATATTTGTAAGCTGTGCGTAAATCGAAACCTTCAAATACATTATAATTAAATTCAAATTGAAAACTATTTGCATAACTATCTCCTTCTAAATTATAAAAATTCACCTCATAGGGATTTTCCCAATCCACTACAATTTGATTTTGAAAATCGGTTCGGTAAAAATCTAAAGAAACATCAGCTTTTCTTTCAAATAAATTGAAGCCTTGTAAATAACCAAATCCAAAGTTCCACGCAATTTCTGGATCTAACCCATAAATTTTCCCTCCTGAAGTCAAAATGTTTATTTCGCGTGAGCTTGAAAATATATTTTGATTCTCCGCAAAGATATTAGCACTTCGTTTTCCTCTTCCGACAGAAAACCGTAATGCCGATTTTTCCCATGGCGTGTAACGGACGTGAAGCCTAGGCGTGATAAAAAAACCAAGTCTGTTGTGCTGATCCACCCTTACTCCTGCCGTCATTGTAAGCTTATCTAAATTATCATAAGCATACTCAAAAAATGCTCCGACAGAATTTTCGGTTCGCTCATAAGTATTTGCATTTACCAATTCGTCATAGTGATCGTAAGTAAAACTCAGTCCTGTTTTTACCTTATGGCGCGAATCTGAAATTATACTATTATACACCAAATTAGAATAAAAACTACTGTGTTCAATGTCATAAAGGTTCAACCCAAAATAAGAATCTTGTTTATGATGGCTAAACGCTGTTTGAAACCCTAAACTTTGATAGGGAATGTCCGGATTTACATAGCCTAACTTAGTGGTGACCTCAAAGCGTTCTGTATTAATTTCGCTTCCCCAAGCATTTGTTGTACCTCTATCTGTATCTGGATTGAAATCTACTTGGCCAGCCTGCTTTTCATCGTTTAAATATCTCAAGTTAATGAAACTCACTACACCTTTTTCGGGATTGGTATATTGCCAACGGTTCATCACATTAATTTGATTGTATAAAGGCATATCTAAAAAGCTATCATCGTTAACATCGTGTTTTTCTTGATGTGTGTTTCCGTGCAAATACAAACCTGTACTCCACTTATCTGAAACCTTTGTATTAATATGAGTGTTTAACTCAAAACGTTGGTTTGAACCTCCGTATAGGTTTACAAACAACTTGTTATCTGTTGTGGGTTTTACCAATTCGGTATTGATTTGGCCAGCAATACTTTCAAACCCATTAACTACACTTCCTGCACCTTTTGTAATTTGAATACTCTCTACCCAAGTACCAGGAATAAAACTTAGGCCATAAGCTTGTGACGCACCACGAATAGCAGGAACATTTTCCGTAGTGATTAAAATATAAGGTGAATTAAGACCTAACATTTTTATTTGTCGTGTACCTGAAACAGCATCAGCGAAATTTACATCAATGGACGGATTGGTTTCAAAACTCTCAGATAGATTACAACATGCAGCTTTTAGCAATTCATCACTACTAACCGTTATGGTGTTAGTTGCTTTTAAATACGACTTTGCAGTGGCTTGGTTGCGAGATTTTACTACAACAGCGTCCAATTCATCCGTTGCCTGTAAAACGTGTTTTATAAACTTGTT
The DNA here is from genome assembly GCA_913061495.1 of uncultured Winogradskyella sp. Taxonomy (GTDB): domain Bacteria; phylum Bacteroidota; class Bacteroidia; order Flavobacteriales; family Flavobacteriaceae; genus Winogradskyella. The sequence goes on along the minus strand of CAJXVG010000141.1, from coordinate 1,626 downwards.
TTCATTAACGGTTAAAGTATCTGTTTTAAAACCAACATAGCTTATCACCAACTTGTTATATGAAAATTTATAAGGGATTGAAAATGTTCCGTCTTCATTGGTGATACTTCCTACAGACGAACCTAACCAATAAACATTAGCGCCAGGTAAAGGACTTTCTTTGCTGTTGGTTGACTCTAAAACTTTTCCTTTTAATTGTTCTTGAGAAGCGACTATAAAAGGCAACAATAACATTAGAAATATTAACTTTTTCATATTGTTGTTGTTTTTGTAAGCATTACAATTGCCATTATAATCATAATGCTATTTTCTATAAATGTAGCTTTAGTCATGGGAAGTTTGAGGGCTGTCCCCAAACATGCGCATTGAATGGTTTTTTTGCTGAACAAGGTCTTTGTGACTCCAATTGTTGTTATACCCAAAACAATTAATGTCACAACCAATGCTACATTGATTTGAAATCGCATTAAAAACATAAGTCCCAACGCAACTTCAATAAATGGATACACCCATCCATAGGCTGGAATGGCTTTTGCCAAAGGATCATACATCCTAAAACTTTGTGGAAACCCTTTTAAATCCAGTAATTTGAAAAAACTGAAAACAATATAGAATAAGCCCATAAAATCTAACATAAAGTTTTGAAGATTCCATGTGCTTTTATTTAACAGGATAGACGCAATTAGTATATAACCAAGAATTAGGAATAATGGGAACAACTGTTTCAGCTCATTCTTCTGCGCATCATCGTTGCTTGAAACCGTGTTAAAAACATTCGTTTCTTTATGTTCAGAAATTTTATATTTATCAGAAATTACATCTTGAAGTGTCTCAAGTGCTATATGTGATTTCATTTTAATGGTTGCTTCTTCTGCCTTTAAGTTTACGTTTACCTCACTTACATTTGGTAATGCGGATAAAGAGTTTTCAACAGAGGCTTTGCAACCTTTACAGGTCATGCCTGTAACATTATATTTGTGTGTCATTTTTAATTAATTTGAAATATTAGAAAAATGTATCAAAACTTAATTGATACTTTTTAATTGTAGCATTTCAAAAAAATTAAATTAGATAGGTCTCATGGAGAACATATATAGTCTCAATGAGTTCGGGAGGTGCGTAATTTTGTTGTGATATTACCCTATTAGGTAACTCTTCAAATAAACTTTTATAAGATAAACTGTAAGCAATGAGCACTTGCTTTTGTAAATCTTCTAAGTCATCAAAAGTATTTGTTGTGGCATTGCTCAACCCATCAATAACATCAATTTCATCTTTGCAACAACTCTCTTTTGCAGTTTCTATTTTATTCATTGTAAAGGTGTCCATTCCACATTTCTCACTTTCAGAAAATATAGCAATGTCCATGAGTGTCTCTCCACAGAAATGCTTCTCAATGGTTAAGGACAACGTAGAAAACAGAATCAAAAATGATAATGTTACCGAAACGATTTTATGTGATAGCAAAAATTTCACGATGCAAAGGTACAAAATTGTTCAAAATTGAAGAAAATTTAAAAAACTATTAACGTTTAAGTTTATGATAATAAAACGCTGGCAATAATAAAATAAGTAAAACCTGTCTCTTATACACATCTCCGAGCCCACGAGACCGAGGCTGATCTC
>CAJXVG010000140.1 GCA_913061495.1 uncultured Winogradskyella sp. | reverse complement strand
GTCGTCGGCAGCGTCAGATGTGTATAAGAGACAGGTATAGAATTCATTTATGATAAGTTTAAATAGATTCTAGAAACAACTTCAGAAAGACAACTAGAGTAGTGTCTATTTTGTAAATTTGCTTTTCTAATAAAATAATACATATGAGTTCAGAAATAAGACAATTAGAGCCAAAAGCACTTTGGAATAAATTTGCAGATTTAAATGCTGTGCCACGACCTTCAAAAAAAGAAGAGCGCGTCATAAAGTTTATGAAAGACTTTGGAGAGAATTTAGGTTTAGAAACCATAGAAGATGAAGTTGGTAACGTAATTATTCGCAAGCCAGCAACCAAAGGCATGGAGGACAGAAAACCAATTGTAATGCAATCGCATTTAGATATGGTACATCAAAAAAATAATGATACCATATTTAATTTTGATACTCAGGGTATTGCTATGAAAATTGAAGGAGATTGGGTTAAGGCAAAAGGAACCACATTAGGTGCTGACAACGGATTGGGAGTAGCAACTATAATGGCAATTTTAGAAAGTGATTCTATTGCACACCCAGACCTTGAAGCTCTTTTTACTATTGATGAAGAAACTGGTATGACTGGTGCAATGGGCTTAAAAGGCGGAATTTTAAAAGGCGATATTCTTTTGAATTTAGACACAGAAGAAGATGATGAAATTGGTGTAGGTTGTGCAGGTGGAGTAGATGTTACAGCTACGAGAGATTATAAGGAAGAAGAAACACCAGAATTTAAAATAGGATATACAATTACCATTAAGGGTTTGCAAGGAGGACATTCCGGAATGCAAATTCACGAAGGTTTAGGAAATGCCAATAAAATAATGAATAGATTGTTGTTTGATGGTTTTGAAAACTTCGGTTTAAGAATTTCTGAAATTAATGGTGGCAGTTTACGAAATGCAATCCCTAGAGAAAGCAATGCCATTGTTGCCATTGATGCAAAACATGAAGCATCCTTTGAATCTGAAATAAAAGCTATTGCAAATACTATTAAAGCTGAACTTAAAACGATGGAGCCAGATTTAAAAGTAGTAGTTGCTAAAACTGAGACTCCAGAAAAAATTATGGATCTTGGAGTACAGGAAGGTTTAACTAGAGCTTTATATGCTGCATTAAACGGTGTTTACAGAATGAGCGCTGATATTGCTGATTTGGTAGAAACATCAAATAACATAGCACGAGTGATTGTTAAGGACGGAAACATAGAAATTGCTTGTTTAACCCGAAGCTCTGTTGAAAGTTCTAAATGGGATTTGGCAAATACCTTAAGAGCAACATTTGAACTTACCGGTTGCGAGGTTGAATTTTCTGGAGAATATCCTGGTTGGCAACCCAATATGGATTCAGATATCCTTAAAGTGATGGTGCCAATTTACGAGCGATTGAATGAAGGAGAAAAACCACATGTTGCAGCTTGCCATGCAGGCTTGGAGTGTGGCATTCTTGGACAGAATTACCCTGAGATGGATATGATTAGTTTTGGGCCTACAATTAAAGGAGCACATTCACCAGACGAGCGTGCCCAGATTTCTTCAGCCCAAAAGTATTGGGAATTTGTAATAGAGACATTGAAACATATACCAAAGAAATAAAAGTATTATAATTAAAAAAGACCTGTCAGTATTCAAACACTTAACAGGTCTTTTTAAAATCAGCTGTTTACTAGAGTTCCTCTAAATACAGCTGATTTTTTATTTCAAAAGGTTTATTTGGCAATGTCAACTAATTCAATATCAAACACAAGGTTGGTGTTTGGTGGAATTACAGGAGGATTGCCTTGTTCACCATAGCCTAGGTAGTAAGGAATAAAAACACGAGCTCTATCTCCAACTTTCATTTTTAACATTGCTTCTCTAAAGCCTGCAACTAATGTTGCGGTTTGGTTATAAGGCATTACAAAAGGCTCATAGCCTCCACCTTTATCTTGGTTTTCATCATATTTACCATATTTTTTAGCAATATCTTTCCATGTTGTCCAAAAAAGATCTCCATTTTGAAAATAACCAGCACAATCAATTTTTACTTTTTGTGCAGAAGTTGGTTGCGGTCCATTTCCTTCATTTGTAAAGATCATAGCCATTCCTGTTGGCGATTCAATACGTCTTCCTTTTAACTCTTCATTCTTTTTAAGCCATTCAGTTTTAGCTACTTCAGCTTTGGCTTTTGCCTCTTTTCTAGCTTCTTCAGCTTTTTGTTCTGCTTCAGCTTTAGCTTCTGCGGCACGTTCTTTGATTTTTGGCAATTCTTCTGTAAATACTGTTGGTGCATCAAACTTTTTTGCAGCAGATCCTTTTCTTATAATATTCAGTTCTTTTATAACTACATCTTCAACAGGTTTACTTCTTGCTCCAACTTTTACATTAGATATTGAATCTTGTACATTAAGTCCTTTAACCAACTCACCAAAAACAGCATGGCAGCCACCTCCAGGATATGCACCGCATTTTTTTAATGAACCGTCTGCTTGGTATGCATCTAAACTTGGTGTTGGTCTTTCCGTGATAAAAAACTGAGAGCCATTGGTATTCGGTCCGGAATTTGCCATGGATAAAATTCCAGGCTTATCGTGTTTTAGTTCTGGGCTAAATTCATCTTCAAATTTATAGCCAGGTTCGCCCATTCCGGTTGCTGTTGGGTCACCTCCTTGAATCATAAATTTATTGATAACACGATGAAATGTTGTACCGTCATAATAACGTTTCCCTTTATATTCTTCTTTTACCATAGGATGGGTTCCTTCAGCAAGGGCAACAAAATTAGCTACGGTAACAGGCGCTTTTTCAAAAAATAATTTTGCAACCATAGTGTCCTTGTTGGTTACAAATTGGGCATAAAGCCCATCTTCTAAATCTGGGTAACGTTCTTGGCATGCTGTATTAGCCAAAATCATTAACACGATAAGTGCTGTAATTCCTTTTTTAATCATTGTTTTGAGTTTGGGTTATTGTATTTAAAGTTACTTCGCAAATTAACGGAACATTAGTTCCTATTTTTTTATCGTCTCCATAATAGCCAAAGGCCTTTTGCGATGGAAAGATAAAGGTAGCGCTTTCACTAGGTTTTAAGAGCTTTAACCCTTCTCTGAGACCTGTAAAGAGCTCCTCTTTGTCCATGATGTAGGTTTTGTTTTCTTTTGAATAGATTTCCTTTCCGTTTATCGTAGAAACGTTATAATCAAAATTTACAATATCGCTGAATTGTGGTTGAATGGTATCAGCTTCAACTTGATTGTTATAAGTGTACCAAAAACCACTTTCTGAAGCTATATATGTTTTTTCAGGGTTGTTTTTAATTATTTTCTGTATCTGTTTGCTTTCTTTCTCGTTAAGCTTTTTGTTTCGCTCAGCAGATTCTTTTAAGAATGAACCAGATTGAACCGATTCTGGCATGCGCGCTTCAGGAGACTTGCAACTTGCAAATAGTATCAGGCTTATAATAATTATATGTAGGTTTTTCATATTTAAATCCTTTTTCTGTAAGTATCCATGTGGACTTATAGGGACAATTCTTTTTTATATTTTGGTAATATACTAATAAATTTATCAACGGTTGTAAGTAGATCTTCTTCGCTACGTCCTCCTGCTGCATTGGTGTGTCCACCTCCATTAAAATGTGCTCTAGAGAATTCATTTACCGAAAATTCACCTTTACTTCTTAATGAAATTTTAATGATGTTATCTTGTTTACTCTCAATAAAAATTGCTGCAAAAATGATGCCTTTTAGTGATAATGCGTAATTAACAAAACCTTCTGTATCTCCTTTTTTAAAGTTGAATTCATCTAATTCGTCTTGAGACAAAGTAATATATGCCGTTCGTAATTCTGGTATTACCTCGAGGTTTTGTAGTGCTTGTCCTAATAACTGCAATCTACTATAACTATTGGTGTCAAAAATGTTATTGTGAATTTGTGAGTTTTTCGCACCTTTATCTATTAAGCTACCAATAACCTGATGTGTTTGGCTTGTTGTTGCAGGAAACCGGAAAGAACCTGTGTCTGTCATTATACCAACATACAGACAAGTAGCAATAGTGGCATTGATTTTATCAATATCACCGAGCATTTCAATAAAATTATACACCATTTGGCAAGTGGAAGACATGGTTACATCCGAGTACATATATTTAGCATAATCATCTGGTTGTTGATGGTGGTCTATCATTAATTTTATAGCATTTGAAGCTTCAACAACTTCAGCCATATCACCAATACGATGCAATGCATTAAAATCTAGGGTAAAAATTAAATCGGCTTTATCAATTAGAGATTTGCTTTCTTCCTGTTGACTTTCATATTTTAAAACAGTGTCATCTCCTGGCAACCATTTTAAAAAATCAGGGTAGTCATTTGGTGCAATAACCGTTGCGTTGTGGTTATAGTACTTTAAGTAGTGATAAAGTCCTAAAGTAGAACCCATGGCATCTCCATCTGGGTTTTTATGTGGAATGATAACAATATTTTTTGGTACGCTCAATAGCGCTTTTACCTCAGGAATTTGTGCTTTAATCATAGAATGCGAAGTTACAATTTTTTAATATTTGAAGCCATTGATTAATTAAAGAAATGCATTACTTTTGCACCACATTTAAAAAAAGTAAAAATGGCAACTAACAGAACATTTACAATGTTAAAGCCAGATGCTGTTGAAAAAGGACACATTGGCGCAATATTAGAAAAAATTACAGCTTCAGGGTTTAGAATCGTAGCACTGAAGTTAACCCAAATGACTAAGGCAGATGCTGAGGAATTTTACGCAATACATAACGAGCGTCCCTTCTTTGGTGAATTGGTTGAGTATATGACACGTGGCCCAATCGTTGCCGCAGTTTTGGAGAAGGACAATGCAGTTGAAGATTTTAGAACTTTAATTGGAGCAACTAATCCTGCTGATGCTGCTGAAGGTACCATCCGTAAATTATATGCTGTTTCTATTGGCGAAAATGCAGTTCACGGAAGTGATAGTGATGAGAATGCTGCTATTGAAAGTGCATTTCATTTTGCAGGTAGAGATATGTTTTAAGTTAAGAAACATTACAATATTTAAAAAGACCATCTGTAAGGATGGTCTTTTTTATTTTAATAATTTCAAGTTTACTCTTAATAGATTGTTTTTAAGTCTTTTTCTGAAAATTACAATTCATCATTTAAAAATTACAGTTCAGTAAGTCATCTTTTATTAATAGGGATTTGTGAAAGATATTTGTGTTAATCAAAACCAAAATAACATGAATATATTAGCAAAAATTGCAGTAACAGTGATCATAGGTCTTGTAGGTTTACAACTACAATCACAAACAAATTTTGAAAAAGGAATGTCTAAAGCTTTTGAACTTTGGCAAACCGATAAAACGGATGAAGCCGAAAATATGTTTGAGCGCATTGCAAAGGCAGAACCAAAAGAATGGTTGCCAAACTATTATGTAGCACAAATAAATAGCTTAAAAAGTTGGAGAGAAAAAGATGAAACCGTTTTAAAATCTCAATTAGAAAAGGCACAGAAACATTTGGATTTGGCTATGGATAAAAGTGAAAATAATGCTGAATTGTTAGTAATGCAAGCCCAAGTACTCACTAATTGGGTTGTTTTTGATGGAATGACGTATGGTATGAAGTATTCTGCTAAAATCAACGAATTGTACGAAAAAGCACTAAGGTTAGATCCAAGTAATCCACGAGCCTTATTTTGTAAAGCAGATTGGGAAATGAACAGTGCAAAATACTTTGGTAAGGACACAGCTCCTTACTGTAAAGAAATAAAAAAGGCCATAGAACTTTTTGCTAACTTTAAACCAGAAACGGAATTTCACCCTAATTGGGGAAAAGAGCGTGCAGAGCAAGTTGTAGCTGAGTGTAAAAACTAACCCAAACAATAAACACAAATGACAAAATCAATTAAATATATCATTATTACGTTCATCATAGGATGTGGTGTGTTCTTAATCGGAAGCTTTTTATCTAACGGTTTTGACTATAAGAGTATTAGTGATTTTTTAATTAATTTTTTCTTCTATCAACTTTATACATTTGTTTTGAGTTACACCAATACACTGTTCTTTGAATACATGAAGAAGCGACAATTTCAAACTTATGAAGTTGTAAAACGCATTTTGTATGGCATTTCAGGTAGTACAATAATAACGCTTATCTGTATTTTTTTCTTAAGAATTTTGGTAGAGGTTATTATCTATAAAATGTCCTTTAATGAATTTATTGAAGGAGAAACATGGAGCCAAGGATATGCGTTTGGCCTTTGGATAACAATGAGTATTATTTCGGTCTTCTATATTATATACTTTTATAATCGTTACCAGAAAAATAAGATTAAAGAGCAAAAAGTCATCGCAGGTGCTGCAAGTGCAAAATTCGATGCCTTAAAGAACCAATTAGATCCTCATTTTTTGTTCAATAGTTTAAATGTTTTGACGAGTTTAATTGAGGAAAACCCTGAAAATGCTCAAAAATTCACAACCGCTTTAAGTAAAGTGTATCGTTATGTTCTAGAACAGAAAAACAAGGAATTGGTTACGGTAGACGAAGAGTTGAATTTTGCAAAAACGTATATGTCCTTAATAAAAATGCGGTTTGAAGACAGTATTATTTTTGAAATGCCAGATAAAGCCTTAAACCCGGAAAGTAGAGTTGTGCCACTATCACTTCAATTATTGTTAGAAAACGCTGTGAAACATAATATGGTTACTTCAACAAACCCATTACATATTAAGATATATGAGGATAATGGACATTTGGTGGTTATGAATAATCTTCAACCAAAGCAAATTGTAAAGAAAAGTAGTGGAGTAGGTCTTGAAAACATTAAGCAGCGATACAAATTACTTTCTAATAGAAAAGTCATCATCAATCAACGAGAAAAGGATTTTGCGGTCGCAATTCCTATACTCACAAAACAAGTATCAGTTATGAGAAGAACACCAATCTCAAAAGAGCGTCTTAATGACGATTATGTTAGAGCTCGTAAACGGGTAGAAGAGTTAAAAGGCTTTTATTATAGTTTAATTTCTTATGTATTTGTAATACCGTTTTTAGTGTTTATCTGGTACAAATATTCTTATTACACCATTCAATGGTTTTGGTTTCCGGCTTTTGGTTGGGGATTAAGTTTGGTTTTTCAAGCTTACAGAGTATTTGTAGATAATGGCGCATTTGGTGTTAGTTGGGAAAAACGCAAAATTGAAGAATACATGCGCAAAGAAGATGAAAATAATCGTGGGAATTAAAATTAGTAATGATATGAAAGCACAAGAATTTAATAGTAAGTATAGAAAGGCAAAGAATAAGGTTGAAAAACTAAAAGCCTTTTACACGCACTTTGTTGTTTACATCGTAATTAATACAGTCATTACAGCCGTAAAGGTGATGAATAACATGAATAATGGTGAAACATTTAAAGAGGCTTTATATGATTTTGCAACACTTGCTTCATGGTTATTTTGGGGTATTGCAATTGCTATACACGCATTTTCGGTATTTGGTCTTCCTTTGATTTTAGGAGATGATTGGGAAGAGCGCAAAATAGAAAAGTTTATGGAGGATGAGTTGAACAAAGATCAAAACATTTAAAACATGGAAAAATATAGTATAGAGCCTTACGAAGAAAGTAAAGAGCAAGAAGAATTAAGTAATTACAGAAAGGAAGAAGCCTATTTAAGGGCTAAGAAAAAAGTAGATGCTATTATAGGTCTGTCTCTTATACACATCTCCGAGCCCACGAGACCGAGGCTGATCTC
>CAJXVG010000139.1 GCA_913061495.1 uncultured Winogradskyella sp. | reverse complement strand
GATCAGCCTCGGTCTCGTGGGCTCGGAGATGTGTATAAGAGACAGATCTATACCTTCACTCACCAAAGTTTTTCCGGAATTGTCTTCAATCTGCTTAACTCTCAATAATTTTTGTAATATTAAATCCGTCAATGAACTTACACGCATATCTCTCCAAGCTTCACCATAATCATGGTTTTTATCCATCATTAATTGCTTGGTTATCGCAATTTTTTCATCATAAAGTTGGGATGCCTCTTCGGTATTTAAGTCGGGTTGATCAACCACACCTTTTTCAAGTTGAATAAGTGCCATTACACAATAATTTATAATACCAATAAATTCGCTTACTTCCCCTTCATCTACTTTCCTTTCTGCATTTTGCTGCAGACCTCTAATGCGTTGTGCTTTAATAAAAATCTGGTCGGTAAGTGATGGCAACCTCAAAATACGCCAGGCACTTCCATAATCACTCATTTTATTGATAAAAAGACTTCGGCATTTTGCCACCACGGCATCGTATTGTTTTGAAGTATCTTGCATTTAGTTCTATAAAATTTCTGTAAATTTCGCTTAAATAGTTCAGAGTTCAAAGTACAGCAATCTAAATTCAGGTATTTTATGGGTTTAGTGAAATTTTGAATCTTAAATTTTAAAGTTTTACATGACAATTAACTGCAAAGGCAAATTAATAGACTTATCATCTCCCAAAGTGATGGGTATTTTAAATGTAACTCCAGATTCCTTCTTTGATGGCGGGAAGTATAAAAATGAATCTTTAATATTGAAGCAGGTAGAAATTATGCAGAATGATGGAGCTACCTTTATTGACGTTGGTGGCTACAGCTCTCGTCCTGGAGCAGATGAGATAAATGTTAATGAAGAATTGAAACGTGTTATTCCTGTTATTAAACTTATTTTAAAACAATTTCCTGCAACTTTAATTTCCGTTGACACCTTTAGAAGCGAAGTTGCTAAAAAAAGTATTGAAGCCGGAGCTGCACTTGTAAACGATATTTCCGCAGGAAAATTAGATAACAAAATGCTATCTACCATTGGGAAATTGGGAGTACCTTATATTATGATGCACATGAAAGGAAACCCTAAAACCATGCAACAAAAAACCGAATATAAAGATTTAGTAAAAGAAGTGATCTCTTATTTTGCAGAACGGATTGTAGCCGCACATGCCAAAAAAATTAATGATGTTATTATCGATCCTGGATTTGGTTTTGCAAAAACAGTAAAACAAAATTACCATCTTTTAAATAATTTAGAATTACTACAAATGCTAGACAAACCTTTACTTGCCGGATTATCGAGAAAATCCATGATCTATAAACCTTTAGAAACCTCTGCCAATAATGCTCTAAATGGTACAACTGCACTGCATATGGTGGCATTGCAGAATGGTGTCAAAATATTGCGCGTACACGATGTAAAGGAAGCTGCGGAATGTGTTAAGCTTTATTCACAACTCAATGAGCATTAGGAAAAATTAATTTATTAACTTAATTTATTACATTAGCAAAAACACTTAGCTTTTGGACAATTTACAACTTTGGGATTTTAGATTTATAGATTTTGTTGATGTTTTTCTCGTCGCCATCCTACTCTACTACATCTATAAGTTGGTTAAAGGTACGGTTGCCATAAATATTTTTATAGGTATTCTTATCGTCTATTTTGTTTGGCGATTAACGGATTATTTAGAAATGGTAATGCTCTATCGTATTTTCGATGGATTTATGAAAGTTGGAATTATTGCTTTGATTGTAGTTTTTCAACCTGAAATTAGAAAATTTCTATTAATGGTAGGTTCCACAAAAATTGGTGGCAAACGAAATCTTTTCAAAAATTTTAAATTTCTAAAAAATGATGATCAAACCACAACCGATGTAGATGCCCTAATCAATGCCTGTAACAAAATGGCAACTACAAACACAGGTGCTTTAATAGTTATTGAGCGAAACAATAGTTTAGATTTTTTGGTGAGTACAGGTGATGAAATGAACATCATAGTATCCCAACCCATAATTGAAAGCATATTTTTTAAAAACAGCCCCTTACATGATGGAGCCATAATTATTGACAACAATGTAGTTAAAGCAACCCGTGTTATCCTACCTGTAAACAATGAAAAAAACATTCCACAGCGTTTTGGGTTAAGACATAGAGCTGCTATTGGTATTTCTGAAAAAACAGATGCAGTTGCCATTGCTGTAAGTGAAGAAACCGGACAAATTTCGTACTTTAAAAACGGTGAATTTGTGATGTTTAAAGACACAGACGAACTGACTCGAAAAATTAAACAAGATTTAGCATAGTGCATTGTAAAAACTGTATTTCAACACTTAAAGCATCTCAAAATTATTGTGATGAATGCGGTGCAAAAGTGATACGAAATAGGTTAACACCAAAGGTTCTCATTCAGCAAGTTAATGAGCAAGTGCTCTCTTTTGACAATAAATTACTATCAACCTTTATTGATTTATTTAAAGCACCAGAAAGCGTCATAGTCAATTACATTAATGGAACACGTAAAAAATATATAGATGTCATTCAATATTTTGCCATTGCTTTAACCTTAGCGGGAATACAGGTATTTTTAATGACTACGTTTTTTAAAGATGCTCTTGAGTTTGATTTTTATGACTCTTTGGCAAATTCACCTTCGCAAGACAAAAATCCTTTTAAGGATATGAATTTTGAAATTACCAGCAATTTTCAAGGTCTCATTTATATTGTCTCTGTTCCATTTTCAGCATTTGCAACTTGGATAGTCTATTACATTTTAAAAGATAGACGCTATAATTATACTGAGCACTTGGTAATTAACTTATACTATTCTGCTCAAATTATTATTATCTCTGCTTTTGGTAGTATTTTATTTTTAATACTTGGTCTTAATTACCTATATGTTTCTGCGATTTTAACACTACCAACATTTATTTATTTAGCCTACGTCTTAAAGCGTGTGTTCAATGATAGTTTATGGGAAACTTTTGCCAAATTTTTACTGGTTATGGTGATTTATCTCATTTCTTATTTGTTTGTTGGAATTATACTAATATTGATAGGTTTGTTAATTGGTTTTAGCTCTAGCCTATGAATTGCAAAAACTGCCGTACCGAAATTTTAGAACAAGACGATTACTGCAAAAGTTGTGGAGGGAAAGTAATTAGAAATCGTTTAACTTTTAAAAATCTTTTTGAACATCTCAGTGAGACCTTTTTTAATTACGACAACAAGCTTTTAAGAACCTTTGTTCAACTTTTTAAACAACCAGAAGATGTCATTGTAGGTTACATAAATGGGGTAAGGAAAAAATATATAAATCCCATTAGTTTTTTCGGGTTGGCGCTGACACTTTCCGGACTTTCCATTCTTATCATAAAGAAATTCTATATTGAATATCTTGATTTTTCTGTTTTGTTGGAAGGCACTAATGTTCCTGATGAAATAATGAAAAATATTTCAAGTGAGAGCTTAGAATACAATTCACTATTCTATTCTATTTTAGTACCTCTTTTCGCTTTGATTTCATGGATTACCTTCTTAGACAAGAAGTACAATTTCACGGAACATATTATAATATACCTGTATTCAATGTCCCTACTAAGTATGCTTTTAGTAGTGCTAGCTCAAGTAGCATTATTCTTTGCACCAACTTATTATCTAATTTTTGCCATTTTTAGCTACCCTTTAATGTTTGTTTATAATTGCTATATTTTAATTCGAATATTTAAGCTTTCAATATTGCAACTTATCCTTAGGTCAATGATAGCATTATTCCTATTCTTTGTGTCTTATATAGGGATTTCCCTAGTAGTGTTTGCAGTAATGGTTTTAACAGGACAGGTTAACCTTGAAGATTTTGCTCCTAAATAAAAAGTTATCTAAACCGCTTCAGCCTTTAAAAACTGAACCTCATAAAGGTTTTTATAGTAGCCCTTTTCTTGTTGAAGAAGGGATTGATGTGTACCAATTTCAACAATTTTACCTGCATCCATAACTATAATTTTGTCGGCTTGTTGTATGGTAGCCAATCGGTGAGCAATGACAATAGAAGTTCGACCTTCTGTAATTTTATCTGTAGCGTCTTGAATTAATTGCTCGGAATAGGAATCTACAGAAGAAGTTGCTTCATCCAAAATTAAAATACTTGGATTGGTAACATAAGCTCTTAAAAAGGAAATTAACTGACGTTGACCAGAAGACAACATGGCTCCGCGTTCTTTAACATTGTAATTATACCCCTTAGGAAGGCTTGAAATGAATTCATGAATCCCTATAGCTTTTGCTGCATTAATAACATCTTTTTCTGAAATATTTTCAGTATTCAGTGTAATATTATTCATAATGGTATCAGCAAACAAAAAGACGTCTTGAAGCACCACAGCAATCTTTTCTCGCAAAGAACTCAATGTCATTTTCTTAATGTTTGTTCCATCTATCTCAATGGTGCCCGAATCAATTTCGTAAAAACGGTTTAACAAATTAATGATAGTAGATTTCCCTGCTCCAGTTGCACCAACAATAGCTACGGTTTCTCCTGCTTTTACGTTGAATGTAATTCCTTTTAAAACTTCTTCATCTTTTATATATGAAAAACGGACATTCTTAAAATCTATATGACCTTCAAAATTATTCGCCTCAATTTTACCAGCATCATCTATATTAGATGTGGTATCCAATACTTTAAATACACGGTCTGCTGCTACCATTCCCATTTGCAACGTATTAAATTTATTTGCAATTTGATTCAACGGTCTAAATAGCATAGGTATAAACATGGTGAAAGCAATTAAATCTCCCAAGGTTGTTATTGAACTTTCGCCAACTACATTGTAGCCACCAACCAAAATAACAGTTGCCATAGTTAAGGAAGACAAAAATTCTGCAATAGGAAAAAAGATTGAATTATACCAAACCGTCTTTAACCAGCCTTTTTTATGACGTTCGTTAATTTGCTTAAACTTTTTGTACTCTGTGGCTTCCCGCGTAAAAAGTTGAAGTATTTTCATACCTGTAACACGCTCTTGCACAAATGAATTTAAGTTTGAAACCTCTGTTCTTACATCTTCAAAAGCACGCTTCATATACTTTTGAAAAATCTTTGTAGCAAATACAATGATTGGTAAAGTTGTGAAAATAATGAGGCTCAATTTCCAATTCATCACCAACATAAAGCCAGCAACAACTAACATTTTAAGAATATCGCTAAATATCATAAAAAGCCCTTGACCGAAAATATCTGCAATTCGCTCCATGTCTGTAACAGCTCTGGTTATTAAAACACCGACTGATGATTTATCAAAATAAGTCATTTTGAATTTTAGGATGTGCTTAAACAGTTTTACCCTAACATCCTTTACAACAGATTGGCCAAGCCAGCTTGCGTAGTATATGAATAACAATTGACAAATGACTTCAAGAATAAGAAGTCCAAGCATTATACCAATGTACAACACAAAACCATCGTACTGTTTTTGTGCAACTTGTATATCTATGGCTTCCTTTAAAACATAAGGCCTTGTAGCACCAAATACAGCCAAGCCTACAACACAAATTAAGGACACAATAAATACCGAGCGATACGGTTTTATGTACTGCAATAAGCGCTGAAAAAGTGATAGATCAAATATTTTCTTTTTGTTTGCTGCCATGTTTACTTTTCGTCTTTCGACTACGCTAAAGCTAAACTTCAGCGAAAATTTCTTTTTATAAATCTAATTTAATAGTTTCTGGATAAACAATATTCACCAAATATAAGCCATGTGCCGGAACTGAGAAACCTGCCTTTCCCCTATCTTTTGACACTATAATTTTATGCAAATCTTCAGCTTTCAATTTTCCATTGCCAATATTAATCATTGTGCCAACTATGGCTCTCACCATATTTCTCAAAAATCGGTCTGCTGTAATAATGAATAAAAGCTCTCCTTCTTTTACAACCCACTTTGCTTCTTTTATATCGCAATTATACGTCTTTACATCTGTATTGCTCTTAGAAAAACATTGAAAATCCTTATACTGCAATAAGATTTTACACGCTTTATTCATTTTGCTCACATCTAAAGACGAATTAACTGCGTATGAAAAATCACAACTAAACACATTTTTGTGAGTTGATATTTTATAATGGTAAGTTCTACTTACAGCATCAAATCTTGCGTGTGCTTCAGGTTTTACTTTAAAAATATCTCGTACAGCAATATCTTTAGGTAAAAAAGAATTGAGCTTATAAACTAAAGCCTTCGCTTCAATTGCGCCATCATAATCAAAATGAGCAAACATTTGTGAGGCATGTACACCTGCATCTGTTCTACCAGCTCCCATAATTGCAACATCATCTTTTAATAATGTACTTAGCGCTTTTTCTAAAACTTCTTGTACAGAAATAGCATTGGGTTGATTTTGCCATCCGTGATAAGCCTTACCATTATATGAAAGTTGAATGAAAAATCGCAATAGAAATCTTACTTTTGTGAAAGTGCAAAGATAACGGTTTTAGTTACTAAAGAAATCCTAAATTGTTATAAGATTTCTTCCTTTGTCAAAGTTCAAAACTGAAATAAATTCAGCTTAAAATGAAAAAAATCCTTCTCCTTTCTGATACACACAGCTATATTGACGATAAGGTATTAAAGTATGTAAAACAAGCTGATGAAGTATGGCATGCTGGAGATATTGGTGATTTAACAGTTACTGATAAAATAAGAGCCCTAAAGCCTTTACGAGCTGTGTATGGTAATATTGATGATGCAAAAGCGAGAACGGAATTTCCACTTCACAATAGGTTTAATTGTGAAGAAATGGATGTTTGGATAACACATATTGGTGGTTACCCTCCTAAATATAATGTTAGAGTTAAAGAAGAACTTCAAAAAAACCCTCCAGATCTATTTATTTGTGGACATTCCCATATATTGAAAGTTATACCAGATAAAAAACTAAATTTACTACATATGAATCCTGGAGCAGTTGGCAAACATGGGTTTCATAAAATTAGAACCATGCTGCGTTTTAAAATTGAGGGAAAAAACATAAAGGAATTGGAGGTTATTGAGTTCCCTTCATAAATCCTTCTCTAGTGAAGTACTTCTTGCTTAAGTAAAGAATTTTTAGATATTAAAAAATAGCAACTACGATATACATAATGAGAAGAGTTCCCTTCCCTTTGGGAAGATCTAGGGATAGGAACAAAAAACCCAGACGGCAGCGTCTGGGTTTTTCACACTAATACTACTAAGATGTTAGGCTCATCGTAATCTATCTACAGATTTTACGAGATCTTCGTCCTTTTTAATAGCCTTGTTAGCCAAGACCAAACACACAATAGAAAAAATAGGAAGAACGATCCCAATACCTTTCTCAGAAACGTTAGTTTCTCCAGATAAATTTAGAGATTGATACACAAAGACTCCTAGTAAAATAAAGTTTAATATTATATTAAGTCGTCCCAACACAAATTGGGATTTCCTGTCTTTAAATCTAAAAATTGAAATCAACGACAATAAAGCAGAACCTGCAAATAAACCTAAATAAAGGTTGTTATGCATGGCAAAAACCTTATCACCTTCAATATTTGTCCACAAATGAAACACAAATATTAAACCTCCAGAAATAGCAGCTGCTAAAACCAAATATAGTGTCTGTATGCGTTGAATCATAACTTTGTTTTAAAAAGTTGCACAAAATTAGTAGTTTATTTTTTAAAAAGATAGAAATTATTTTAAAATAAAATCGTATTATTGCAGTAACACGAAGTAACACTCTGAGTTGCATCGTTCTAATCTTCAAATTAATTTCACTTTTTTTCTTTTTATTTCATTTAGAAAATTTTGAATTAATCCTGTCTCTTATACACATCTGACGCTGCCGACGAC
>CAJXVG010000138.1 GCA_913061495.1 uncultured Winogradskyella sp. | reverse complement strand
ATCTACACGTAAGGAGTCGTCGGCAGCGTCAGATGTGTATAAGAGACAGTTTATGCACCGCATTTTTCTATTGCTTTTTTTAGCAACCTCTACTCTATTTTCTCAAAGCCAAACAGAATTATCTTATTATCTACCGCAAAATGTAACTTACAACTCAGACATTCCAAAACCTAAACAAGTCATTGGTCATAACGTAGGTGAATGGCACATCACACACGATAAATTGGTGCAATACATGTATGCTTTGGCTGATGCTTCAGATCGTATAACTATTGAAAACAGAGGAAAAACGTTAGAAGACAGACCTCTTTTATTACTCACCATAACTTCAGAGGAAAACCATCAAAATATTGAGGCAATTCAGCAAGGGCATATTGAAGCAACTGAAACTAATAATGCCAATACAGAGAACAGACCAATAGTTGTATATCAAGGATTTTCCATTCACGGAAACGAGTCAAGTGGCTCTAATGCAGCACTATTGGCAACTTATTATTTAGCAGCTGCAGAAGGAAAAGAAATAGAAACATTGCTTAACAATACTGTGATTTTATTTGATCCTTCTTTTAATCCAGATGGTTTGCAACGCTTCGCTTATTGGGCAAATAGTAACAGAAATATGAATCTCAATCCCGACCCAAACGATAGGGAGTATTCTGAAGTTTGGCCAGGAGGACGCACCAACCACTATTGGTTTGACATGAATAGGGATTGGCTGCCTGTTCAGCTTCCAGAATCGAGAGCTCGTATAAAAACGTTTCACAGTTGGATGCCAAATATCTTAACCGATCATCATGAAATGGGAACTAATTCTAGTTTCTTTTTTCAACCTGGTATTCCATCAAGAACTCACCCATTGACACCAAAATTAAATCAGGAATTAACCAAAGGCATTGCAGAATATCACGCTAAAGCTTTTGATAAAATTGGTTCACTGTATTATTCCGAAGAAAGTTTTGATGATTTTTATTACGGCAAAGGCTCAACTTTTCCTGATATAAATGGAGGTATTGGTATTTTGTTTGAACAAGCGAGTTCTCGTGGTCATATTCAAGAAAGTGACAATGGTTTGCTAACCTTTCCTTTTACCATTAAAAATCAATTTACAGCAGCATTATCAACGCTTGAAGCTGCAAATGGCATGCGAAAAGATATTTTAGAATACCAACACAACTTTTTCAAAAATGCAAGAAACGAAGCTTCAAAAGAAGGTAGTAACGCTATTGTTTTTGGTGATGAAAAAGATGCTGCTAAAACTTACCATTTAGCAGAAATTCTTAAAAGACATAACATTAAATTTCATGATATAAAATCAGATTTTTCAACTAACGGCAAAAATTATAAAAAAGGATACAGTTATGTGGTACCTAAAAACCAAAAGAACACAAGGTTAATTAATGCCATGTTTGAAACACGCACAACTTTTGAAGACAGTCTGTTTTATGATATTTCGGCTTGGACATTCCCACTCGCTTTTAACTTAGATTATAGCGAAACAAATACCTCAAATGCAGGAGATATTATTTCGGACTTAAAGCACAGAAAAGGTGGAGTAACTTCACAAAGTGAGTATGCTTATTTATTTGAATGGCACGAATATTATTCTCCAAAATTATTAAATGACATTTTGAAAAAAGATTTAAGAGCCAAAGTGAGCACCAAACAATTTAAAGCCAATGGCAAGTCTTATGATTATGGGACAATATTAATTCCGGCTCGAAACCAAGACATGAGCACACCTGAACTTTATACATTTTTGAACAAAGCTGCAAAAGAAAACCACATTACAATCGATGCGGTTTCAACAGGATTAAATGATGGCATTGATTTGGGCAGTAACAACTTTAGAAGTTTAGAATTACCAAAAATTGCTTTGTTAGTTGGTGATGGCATCACCTCTTACGATGCTGGTGAAATTTGGCATTTACTGGATACACGTTACGATATCGCTGTTACAAAATTAGACACAAAGCGTTTTGGCCGTGCAGATTTAAGCCGTTACAATACTATAATTATGGCAAATTCTTATTCTGGATTAAATGATGGGAACACCAAAAAAATAAAATCCTGGATTCAAAATGGTGGGACTTTAATCGCTTACAGAAATGCGTTACGTTGGTTAAATTCAAAGAAATTGATGGCAACCAAATTTAAGAAAACTGATATAATAGCTGAAAATGTGAATTTTGAAGATCGTAGTGACTTTAGAGGTGCACAAGTTATAGGTGGTGCTATTTTCAATACAAAATTAGATCGTTCGCATCCTATAAATTTTGGCTATAAAAGTGATAATCTAGCTATGTTTAGAAATACGACGTTATTTGTCCCAGCTGATAAAAACAGTTACAACAATCCTATTCAATACACAGAAAACCCATTGCTAAGTGGCTATATTTCTGAAGAAAATTTAGATAGTTTGAGCCTTACCGTTCCTTTAAAAATAAAAGGATTGGGACGCGGAACTATTTTAGGCTTTACGGATAATACTAACTTTAGAGCCTTTTGGTATGGGACTAACAAACTATTGATGAATGCGATTTTTTTCAGTAACGAAATGTGAGTTTTATGGTTTGACGGTTTATTAAGAAACTACTGAACCGTTTTTCACCTTGGTTTCCGGATGTAATAAAAAGACATCATCTTCTTTTACGGCTCCAACCACTAAGCATTCGCTCATAAAATCAGCAATTTGTTTTTTCGGAAAATTAACAACGGCAACCACTTGTCTATTGAGTAAGTCTTCTTTTGAATATAGCGTAGTAATTTGCGCAGATGATTTTTTGACTCCTAAATCGCCAAAATCAATGGTCAATTGATATGCAGGATTATTTGCTTTTGGAAAATCGTTAACATCAACAATAGTTCCTATGCGTAAATCTACTTTTGTAAAATCTTCAAATGTTATTATATTATCCATAATTATGCGCACAGAAATTTGTATCTTATGTTAAATTAAAATTACTAAATAAAATTCATATAAAATAATGGCACGGACAGAATCTAACAAGATGCCAATAGGCACTAAAGCTCCAGACTTTAAATTGGTGGACACAAAGGATAACGAACAAAAATCACTAGAAGAGTTAAAGGGATTAAAAGGCACATTGATTATGTTTATTTGTAACCACTGTCCTTTTGTAAAACATGTTAATGCAGAGCTATCTCAATTAGCAAAAGATTATATTTCCAAAGGTATAAACTGTATCGCCATATCTAGCAATGACGTGGAAAACTATCCACAAGACCCTCCAGAGCTAATGAAACAAAATGCAAAAGAAAACGAATTTATTTTTCCTTATTTGTACGATCAAACACAAGACGTTGCCAAGTCTTACAATGCAGCTTGCACTCCCGATTTCTTTTTATTCGATGGGAAACTTGAATTAGTATATGCTGGTCAATTAGACGATTCTAGACCAGGAAACGAAATTCCCGTGACAGGCAAAGATATAAGAGCAGCCATGGATGCTTTAATAGATGGTAAGCCTGTTTCTAAAGACCAAAAGCCGAGTATGGGCTGCAATATTAAGTGGATGGAATGATAAGCACTTTTGAAAGCGAACGACTTATTTTAAGACCAATAGAAATAACTGATGCTCAAGATTTTTTTGAGTTAGACTCAAACCCTGAAGTCCATAAATATTTAGGCAACAAACCTGTAACTTCTATTACAGAATCTGAAAAAATGATTTCTGCCATATTAGATCAGTATAAAACCTATGGTATTGGGCGATTAGCGATGATTGACAAAAAAACCAATGAGTTTATAGGTTGGTCTGGTTTAAAATATGAACAAAACTTACGCAAAAACCTTAATTACTATGATGTTGGCTACCGTTTAAAGCAGCAATACTGGGGAAAAGGCTATGCGACTGAAGCTGCTTTAGTCTCGTTGAATTATGGCTTTAAAAACTTAAATCTCAAAGAAATATGTGCAGCTGCTGAAATAGAACACATAGCTTCAAACACTATTCTCAGAAAAATTGGAATGCAGTTTTCTGGCACTTTTATGTATGACGGTTTTCCTCATAATTGGTATTCTAAACAAAATCCTTACTAATGGTTTTAGACTAGAGATTATCTAATTGATTATCTTTTCCATCCTCGCTGATCGTCCAAAAGAAGCCAACAAAGAAAAACTGATCTGCAGCAGGTGTTAAAGCACGTCTGCTAAAATTTCCGTTCATATCTGCAGCATCTGCATATTGATAGCCATTAATATTTTTGAAACCTAAAACATTGTTTACAGAGAAATAAAGAATTTTCTGCTGATCTAATAAATACGCCCAATTGACACTAAGACTGTTGAATGATTTGGTGCGCTCACTCAAAAATTTATTTGTGTTGGGATTGGTAAAAGGCCGTCCTGAAGAAAATGTATAAGCTAGTCCTATTTGGCTTTTCCAATCTTCTACCCAATATTTTCCAACAACAGAAAGATTGTGCGTTGTTGCAAAATTAGGCTGAGCCGACTTCTGAAAATTATTATAGTTACGCTCTGTATCTAAATAAGAATAGCTCAACCAATAATCCAAGTTTTTTACTCCTGTATTATCTCTCCAAAACACATCGACACCTTGAGCGTATCCGTCACCAGAATTATCATAGTTACTATCAAAATTTCCAAATTCAGTATCAAACTTTACTAAATTATCATAATTTTTTCTGTAGGCTTCTGCCCTAAAAATCTTACCGTTATTTACATATTGGTAATTGAGAATATAATGCGAGGTTTTTTGTGCTTTTAAATTTTGTTCAAACTTTAAGATTGAACTATTTGGGTTTTGATAAAAATTGCCATAAGCCAGTGAAAACTGTCCGTTTTTAGAGCTTTTGTAAGCCAAGGCTGCTCTTGGCGCCACATTTGTTTTACTAAAAATTGAACTATAATCAGCACGTAAGCCCAGTTTCAATGCCAGTTTTTTTGAAAATATTAAATCTGCCTCAGCAAAACCTGCTGTGATATTATTGTTAAACCCATAGGATGCGTTTATATTTTCATCTTCAAAATCCTCATCAAAATCCGTTAAAAACTGTTCTGCTCCAAAACTGAGTTTGAACCTACTGCTAAATCGTTTTTTTAATTTCAATTTAGCATGAACTGAATTTTCTGTATCATTTATATCACTGGTTTCAATTCCGGTTTGGGTTTCTGCCAAAGTGTAACTCAGACCTGTTGCAATACTCCAATTATTGTTCAAAACACCTTTGTAAGAAGTATTTAGGTAGAAGTTGTTATTTTTCAATTTAAAATCTAAACCATCCTCAAGATTGATATCTTCTTGGGTCAATTCAAAATTTGTTGTGTCAAAAGCTGCGTAGAATTTTAACTTTCCGTTTTCTAAACGTTGTCTAAATACGGTTTCGCCTTGAAGTGTTTCATACGGTTTTTTCCAATCGTTTCTATCTTCAAAAACTTCAAGGTATGGTGTTAAATTAATATAATTAGCATTAAAGCTCAATGATGATTTCTCCCATTTTTGGGTATTTCCTAAACTAACACCAACGGTCATAATACCTACTTCTGTTTTTTCTTGATCTGGCTCATCAATTGTATTTAAAAGCAAAACACTTGAAAGCGCTTGGCCATATTCAGAAGAATAACCTCCTGTTGAAAATGTAATACCATCAAACAAAAAAGGCGAGTAACGTCCACGAGTTGGAGCATTATTAGTGGTTGGTGTGTAAGGTGTAAACACACGGATACCATCAATAAAAATCTGCGTTTCGTCTGCACTACCTCCTCGTACAAATAAGCGTCCATCCTCAGAAATGGTTGATGTGCCAGGCAAGGTTTGCAGTGCTCCCAAAAAATCGCCCAAAGCACTTGCTGTTGTAACGACATCTAATGGTTTTAGCACTGAGACCTTACTGTTATCGTTGGCTTCAAAAGTACCTGCACTTATGACTACGGCATCTAAGGATTCCACATTTTCTCGAAGTTTTATCGTAAGATTATTCATTTTTGAAACTTCCATGACAATGGTTTTGGTTTCAAAAGATAATATGGAAATGACCAAGGTTTTCTCACCAGTTTCAGCTGTTTTGAATGAAAATTTGCCATTATCATCTGAAGTTGCTCCATCATAAGTTCCATCTAAATAGACATTGGCTCCTAGGATTGGTTGATTTTTATGATCTACTATTTTTCCCGATACTAATGTTTGGGAGTTACCTATTATGGCTAAAAGAAGAATTAAAATTGTAATTGAATGTTTCATTTTTTGATTGGATTTAATTGATTCTGAAACAAACCTCTCCAAATTCCCATGATTCTCAAATTCCAGTTTACTGAACTGTGATTTTTATATGATGAATTGAATATATTTGTTCAAACTCAAGTAAAAATGCTCACAACCATTGAAAAACAATTCTCAATTCTATTTTTTATTATTGTATTAATTGAACTTATTTCAGCTCAAGCAGACACGTTGCAATTTGTCCATTATGTGGCTAAACCAGCTATCGTAACAAGTTTGATTGTTCTATTTATTAAAACTTCAAACCAAATTTCAAAACCAATAAAATCCTTAACCATAGCTGCATTGTTGTTTTCACTTTTTGGGGATATACTATTGATGTTAGTAAATGACTGGGCGCATTTCTTTACGTTTGGGCTTATCTCTTTTTTACTGGCACATGTTATGTATATTTTAGTATTTTTAAAACACCGAAATAAAACTAGGCAACCCTTAGGTTTTCTGGTTGTTTTGCTTGTATATGCTAGTTTTCTTTTTTACACTTTATATAGTGGTTTAGGAGAGATGTTGATACCTGTAACTATCTATATGTTGGTGATCTTAACCATGGCTACTTCAGCGTATTTAAGAAAAGGAGAGGTTAACAAGTTAAGCTACAACTTTATATTTGCTGGAGCTATTCTCTTTATGATTTCAGATAGTTTACTGGCCGTGAATAAGTTTCAAATGCCTCTTCCACTTGCAAACATCAGTATTATGCTTACTTATGCGCTTGCACAATTTTTAATTGTTTTGGGAATATTAAAATTGAATTGTAACAATAAACAAAAGATTGCTACTAATTAAGTAACTAACCAAATTTATCAATTGACAAAAGAGCTAGAACATAGTTTTGTAGAACAGTTGCAAAAGCACCAAAATATTGTGCATAAGGTTTGCCGACTTTATACCAATAATTCGCAGGCGCACAACGACTTGTTTCAGGAAATAACCATTCAGCTATGGCGAGCCTACCCTAAGTTTAGAGGAGATTCTAAATTTAGTACATGGATGTATCGCGTTGGACTTAATACAGCAATTACGCTTTACCGAAAGCGTAAACGTTCTATAAAAACACAAGAATTTGAAAGTGTACAATTTAAGATTAAAGCAGATGAATATGACGACACGGAAGATCAGCAATTAAAACTGTTATACGAGGCCGTACACCAACTAAACGATATTGAAAAAGCCTTGGTATTTCTGTATTTAGAAGATAAGGATTACCGTGAAATAAGCGGAACATTAGGTATAAGTGAAGTTAACGCTCGAGTAAAAATGAACCGAGTAAAGAAAAAATTAAGAACCATATTAAATCCGTAAGGTTATGGACGAATTAGATATATTAAAAAAAGACTGGAATAGCGGTAAAGCTGAATTTAAGAGCTATTCCGATTCGGAAATTGTTCCGATGTTACATAAAAAATCATCTTCCATTGTGAAGACTCTATTCTACATTAGTATAGCTGAACTTGGTTTTTGGATATTAATGAGTACGTTACCTTATTTTTTATCGGATGACTTTAGAGAAAAATTAAATGAAAGTTATGAAGATCCTATATTTTTAGGTTTAAGTATTTTGAGCTATTTAATCACTGTCTCTTATACACATCTCCGAGCCCACGAGACCGAGGCTGATCTCGTA
>CAJXVG010000137.1 GCA_913061495.1 uncultured Winogradskyella sp. | reverse complement strand
CTCGGTCTCGTGGGCTCGGAGATGTGTATAAGAGACAGGTTATAATCACTACAATTATCATAAATATTAAATGGAAATTTTTGGGCATTTAGGTTAATTCTTTGCTCTAATTTTAAAAAGCGTTGTAGTTTTGATTCTCAAAATAATAACGTAAAAATAGACCATATTATATAGGAGTAAAATGAAAGTTTAAATTTCTTTGTAAAATTAATCTATTAGTGTTTGATAAATTGAGATTAATTTCTACCTTTGCAGCCCTCAAAAGTGAGGGTTTTAAAATTATATAGTAAAATTATATGCCAACAATTTCACAATTAGTACGAAAAGGAAGAGCCAAAATAACCAAGAAGAGTAAATCGGCTGCTTTAGATTCGTGTCCTCAGAGACGTGGTGTATGTACTCGTGTTTATACAACG
Organism: uncultured Winogradskyella sp.; assembly: GCA_913061495.1. GTDB lineage: Bacteria > Bacteroidota > Bacteroidia > Flavobacteriales > Flavobacteriaceae > Winogradskyella. The sequence goes on along the minus strand of CAJXVG010000137.1, from coordinate 7,476 downwards.
ACACCTAAAAAACCTAACTCAGCAATGCGTAAGGTAGCAAGGGTTCGTTTAACAAACGGAAACGAGGTTAATGCATACATTGGTGGAGAGGGTCACAACTTACAAGAGCACTCGATAGTATTGGTTAGAGGTGGAAGGGTAAAAGATTTGCCAGGTGTTAGATATCACATCGTTCGTGGCGCTTTAGATACAGCAGGTGTATCTGGAAGAACACAACGTAGATCTAAGTATGGTGCAAAACGCCCTAAAAAGTAATTAAAAACTTTAAGAAGAAGACATGAGAAAAAGAGCAGCAAAAAAGAGACCGCTTTTACCAGACCCAAAATTTAACGATCAGTTAGTGACGCGTTTTGTTAACATGATGATGTGGGACGGTAAAAAGTCTGTAGCTTTTAAAGTATTCTACGATGCAATTGATATTGTTGAAGAGAAAAAGAATGACGACGAAAAAACAGCTTTAGAGATTTGGAAAGAAGCTTTGTCAAATGTGATGCCTCACGTAGAAGTACGTAGTCGTCGTGTTGGTGGTGCTACATTTCAGATTCCAATGCAAATTCGTCCAGACCGTAAAGTTTCAACTGCAATGAAGTGGTTGATTAGCTTTTCGCGTAAAAGAAACGAGAAGTCTATGGCGCAACGTTTAGCAGCCGAAGTTTTAGCTGCGGCTAAAGAAGAAGGTGCAGCAGTTAAGAAAAGAGCTGATACACATAGAATGGCAGAAGCAAACAAAGCATTCTCACACTTTAGATTTTAAAAAATGGCACAAAGAGATTTAAAATATACAAGAAATATAGGTATTGCTGCACATATTGATGCAGGGAAAACTACTACCACTGAGCGTATCCTTTATTATACTGGTGTTTCTCACAAAATAGGTGAGGTACACGATGGTGCGGCTACAATGGACTGGATGGAGCAAGAGCAAGAAAGAGGTATTACAATTACTTCTGCTGCTACAACTTGTACGTGGAAGTTTCCAATGGAGAATGCACAGCCATTACCTGAGACAAAAGATTATAACTTTAATATTATTGATACTCCTGGTCACGTTGATTTTACTGTTGAGGTAAACAGATCCTTACGTGTATTAGATGGTTTGGTTTTCTTATTTAGTGCTGTTGATGGTGTTGAGCCACAATCAGAAACTAACTGGAGACTTGCTGATAACTATAAAGTACCACGTATAGGTTTCGTTAACAAGATGGATCGACAAGGTTCTAACTTTATGGCAGTATGCCAGCAAGTTAAGGATATGTTGAAGTCTAACGCTGTACCAATTGTTTTGAACATTGGTGAAGAGATAGACTTTAAAGGTATTATCGATTTAGTAAAAAACAGAGCTATTGTTTGGCACGATGAAACTCAAGGGGCAACTTTTGACGTAATCGAAATTCCAGAGGAATTAAAAGCTGAAGCAAGAAAATATAGAGCTTTATTAATTGAAGAAGTAGCAAGCTACGATGAGAACTTACTTGAGAAGTTCATGGAAGATGAAGATTCAATTACGGAAGAAGAGGTGCACGCTGCACTTAGAGCTGCTGTAATGGATATGGCAATCATTCCTATGATTTGTGGTTCTGCATTTAAGAATAAAGGAGTTCAGTTTCTTTTAGATGCTGTATGTCGTTATTTGCCTTCTCCTGTTGATAAGGAAGGTATAACTGGAACTAATCCAGATACTGGTGAAGAAGAATTACGTAAGCCAGATGTTAAGGAGCCATTTTCGGCATTAGCATTTAAGATTGCTACAGATCCTTTTGTTGGTCGTTTAGCTTTCTTTAGAGCATATTCTGGTCGTTTAGATGCAGGTTCTTATATCTTGAACAACCGTTCGGGTAAAAAAGAACGTATCTCACGTATCTATCAAATGCACTCAAATAAACAAAATGCTATCGATTTTATAGAAGCTGGTGATATTGGTGCTGCAGTTGGATTCAAAGACATTAAGACTGGTGATACCATGACTGATGAAAAGCATCCACTTGTATTAGAGTCTATGGATTTTCCAGATCCAGTAATTGGTATTGCTGTAGAACCTAAGACAAAAGCAGATGTAGATAAAATGGGTATGGCTTTAGCAAAATTGGCTGAAGAGGATCCAACGTTTACAGCTAGAACTGATGAGGCTTCAGGCCAAACCATCATTTCTGGTATGGGTGAGCTTCACTTAGATATTATCGTTGATCGTTTACGTCGCGAATTTAAAGTTGAGGTAAACCAAGGTCAACCACAAGTTGAATATAAAGAAGCTATTACTCAAGCTGCGGATCACAGAGAAACTTACAAGAAACAATCTGGTGGTCGTGGTAAGTTTGCTGATATTGTTTTTACAATTGAGCCAGCAGACGAAGGTGTTGTAGGTCTTCAATTTGAATCTACAATTAAAGGTGGTAACGTTCCTAAAGAATTTATCCCTTCAATTGAAAAAGGATTTAAAATGGCAATGGTTAACGGACCATTAGCAGGTTACGAAGTAGATTCTATGAAAGTAACATTGAAAGATGGATCTTATCACGATGTGGATTCTGATCAACTATCTTTTGAATTGGCTGCAAAACTAGGATTTAAAAATTCTGCAAAAGCTGCAAAAGCTGTAATAATGGAACCAATCATGAAACTTGAGGTGATTACACCAGAAGAGAACATGGGTGATATTGTTGGAGATTTAAATAGAAGAAGAGGTCAAGTAAGTGACATGGGCGATAGAGCTGGTGCAAAAACTGTAAAAGCTACTGTGCCATTATCTGAAATGTTCGGTTATGTAACAACATTGAGAACTTTATCTTCAGGTAGAGCAACATCAACAATGGAATTTTCTCACTATGCTGAAACTCCTTCTAATATATCTGAAGAAGTTATTAAAGCAGCTAAAGGAGTTGAATCGTAAATCTTAAGAAAATGAGTCAAAAAATCAGAATAAAATTAAAGTCTTACGATCACAACTTAGTAGACAAATCTGCTGATAAGATTGTAAAAACAGTAAAAAGTACAGGTGCTGTGGTAACGGGTCCAATTCCATTACCAACACACAAAAAGATTTTCACTGTGTTGCGTTCACCACACGTTAACAAGAAGGCAAGAGAACAATTTCAATTAAGCTCTTATAAGAGATTATTGGATATTTACTCTTCATCTTCTAAGACGATTGATGCTTTAATGAAACTTGAATTACCAAGTGGAGTTGAAGTAGAAATCAAAGTGTGATAGTACATAACATGTCCTAAGCTGCGGGCGAAGGAAAAACGGAAAAATACAATTCAAGGCTGAAACGTATTTTCAGCCTTGAATTTTAAATAACAAATAATAATTAATAAATAATAAATATGTCTGGGTTAATTGGAAAAAAAATCGGTATGACCAGCATTTTCGACGAAAATGGAAAGAACATTCCATGTACAGTAATCGAAGCTGGACCATGTATCGTTACCCAAGTCAGAACTGAAGAAGTGGATGGTTATAATGCACTTCAGTTAGGTTTCGATGACGCGACAGAAAAAAGCGCTACAAAAGCAGACTTAGGTCATGCTAAAAAAGCGGGTACTTCTGTAAAACGCAAAGTTGTTGAATTCAAAGGTTTTGGTGAGGAGTACAAATTAGGTGATGCTATCACAGTAGAGCAATTTACAGAAGGAGAGTTTGTGGATATCGCAGGTACTTCAAAAGGTAAAGGTTTTCAAGGTGTAGTAAAACGTCACGGTTTCGGTGGTGTAGGTCAAGCAACGCATGGTCAGCACAACCGTTTAAGAGCTCCAGGTTCTATTGGTGCCGCTTCTTATCCTGCGAGAGTATTCAAAGGAATGAAGATGGCCGGAAGAATGGGTGGTGAAACAGTAAAAGTTCAAAATTTAAGAGTTTATAAAGTAGTTGCTGAAAAGAATCTACTTGTTGTAAAAGGATGTGTTCCTGGTCACAAAAATTCTTATGTAATCATTGAGAAGTAATGAAGGTAGCAGTTTTAGATATAAACGGAAAAGACACTGGTAGAAAAGCTGAGCTTTCTAAAGAAGTGTTCGCTATAGAGCCTAATGATCACGCTGTCTATTTAGATGTTAAGCAGTACTTAGCAAATCAAAGACAGGGAACGCATAAGGCAAAGGAAAGAGCAGAGATTACGGGTAGTACTCGTAAAATAAAGAAGCAAAAAGGTACAGGTACTGCAAGAGCAGGTAGTATTAAGTCTGGTCTTTTTAAAGGTGGTGGTCGTATGTTCGGTCCAAGACCAAGAAATTACGGATTTAAATTAAACAAAAACCTTAAGCGACTGGCACGTAAATCTGCATTAAGTATTAAGGCTAATGATAAGTCAATTTTAGTGATGGAAGACTTCAATTTTGAAGCACCAAAAACTAAAAACTTTATCAATGTTTTAAAGGCTTTAGAGGTTGAAAATAAAAAATCTCTAATAGTGTTGGGTGGGTCAAATAATAATGTATATTTGTCATCACGCAATTTTAAAGGGTCTGAAGTTGTAACAGCTTCAGAATTAAGCACTTATAAGATAATGAATGCTAATAAAGTTATTCTTTTAGAAGGTGCGTTAGAAGGAATTGAATCGAATTTAAGTAAATAGAACAACGATGAGTATCTTAATAAAACCTATCATCACGGAAAAGGCAACCATGCAAAGTGAGTTGTTGAATGCGTATGCATTTGAAGTGAATACAAAGGCGAACAAGGTAGAAATCAAAAAAGCGGTTGAGTCTGCTTATGGAGTTTCTGTTGAAAAAGTTCGTACAATTAATGTCCGTCCAGATAGAAGAACCCGTTTTACGAAAACAGGTATTCAACATGGTAAAACAAATGCTGTTAAAAAGGCAATTGTACAACTGGCGGAAGGTGAAACAATAGATTTATACGCTAACATGTAATTTAAATTATGTCAGTAAGAAAATTAAAACCAATCACATCAGCTCAGCGATTTAGAGTAGTTAACGGATTTGACGCCATTACTACTGATAAGCCGGAGAAAAGCTTGCTTGTTCCGAAAAAAAGATCTGGTGGTAGAAACAGTCAAGGAAAAATGACCATTCGCCAAGTAGGTGGAGGGCATAAGAAGAGGTATCGTATTATCGACTTTAAACGTAACAAAACTGGTATTCCAGCAGAGGTTAAGTCTATCGAGTACGATCCTAACAGAACAGCATTTATTGCTCTACTTAATTATCAAGATGGTGAAAAACGTTATGTTATCGCTCAGAATGGTTTACAAGTAGGTCAGACTATTGTGTCTGGATCTGGTGTAGCAACTGAAATAGGTAATGCAATGCCATTGAGTGAAATACCTTTTGGTACTATTATCTCTTGTATTGAGTTAAGACCTGGTCAAGGAGCTGTTATGGCTCGTAGTGCTGGTGCTTTTGCTCAGTTAATGGCGAAAGACGGGAAATTCGCTTCTATAAAATTACCATCAGGTGAAACAAGATTAGTGCTTGCAACCTGTATGGCAACTATTGGAGTGGTGTCTAATTCAGATCATCAATTGCTTGTGTCAGGTAAAGCTGGTAGAAGTAGATGGTTAGGAAGACGTCCAAGAGTAAGACCAGTAGTGATGAACCCAGTAGATCACCCAATGGGTGGTGGTGAAGGTAAATCTTCAGGAGGTCATCCAAGATCTAGAAACGGTATTCCGGCTAAAGGTTACAGAACACGTTCTAGAACCAAAGCGAGTAACAAGTATATTGTAGAACGTAGAAAGAAATAATTAAGATAGTATGGCACGTTCATTAAAAAAAGGACCTTATATCCACTATAAATTAGACAAGAAAGTTGCAGAGAATGTAGCTTCAAACAAAAAGACGGTAATTAAGACTTGGTCTAGAGCGTCAATGATTTCACCAGATTTCGTTGGTCAGACTATAGCCGTCCATAACGGTCGTCAATTTGTTCCAGTTTATGTTACTGAGAATATGGTAGGTCATAAGTTAGGAGAATTTTCACCTACAAGATCTTTTAGAGGTCATGCAGGTGCTAAGAATAAAGGTAAAAAATAAGAATCATGGGAAGTCGTAAAAAACAAATGGCGGAAGCTATTAAGGCTGAAAAGAAGCAGGTTGCTTTTGCTAAGCTGAATAACTGTCCTACATCACCAAGAAAAATGCGTTTAGTTGCGGATTTAGTAAGAGGTGAGAAGGCCGAAAAAGCTCTTCAGATTCTTAGATTTAGCCAAAAAGAAGCGTCTCGTCGTTTAGAGAAATTGGTTATGTCTGCAATTGCAAACTGGCAAGCTAAAAACGAAGATGCAGATGTTGAGGAAGCTAAACTTTATATCAAAGAGATTAGAGTAGATGGTGGGGCAATGCTTAAGCGTTTGCGTCCAGCACCTCAAGGTAGAGCACATAGAATAAGAAAAAGATCTAATCACGTAACAGTCGTGGTAGATGCAATAAACAAAACACAAAGCTAAGATAGAGATATGGGACAGAAAACAAATCCAATCGGAAATCGCTTAGGAATTATCAGAGGATGGGAATCTAACTGGTACGGAGGAAACGATTATGGTGATAAGCTTGCCGAAGACGATAAGATTAGAAAATACGTTCATGCGCGTTTATCTAAAGCTAGTGTAAGTAGAGTAATTATTGAGCGTACGCTTAAACTTGTAACCGTTACTATCACTACTGCTAGACCTGGTATTATTATCGGTAAAGGTGGTCAAGAGGTAGATAAGTTAAAAGAAGAGCTTAAAAAGATTACTGGCAAAGAGGTTCAATTGAACATCTTTGAAATTAAAAGACCTGAATTAGATGCTTATTTAGTAGCGGCAAGTGTTGCACGTCAAATAGAAAGCCGAATTTCTTACAGACGAGCAATTAAAATGGCTATTGCTGCTGCAATGCGTATGAACGCAGAAGGTATTAAAATTCAAATTAGTGGTCGTTTGAATGGTGCTGAAATGGCACGTTCAGAGCACTATAAAGAAGGTCGTATTCCTTTATCTACTTTTAGAGCTGATATTGATTATGCTCTAGTAGAAGCACATACTACTTATGGTAGATTAGGTGTTAAAGTTTGGATAATGAAAGGTGAAGTATATGGTAAAAGAGAACTTTCTCCATTAGTTGGCCTATCTAAGCAAAAAGGAAAAGGTGGACGAGGCGGAAACAATAAATCTCGTCGTAGAAAGTAATTTTTTAAAGAAAAGACAAAATGTTACAGCCTAAAAGAACAAAATTTCGTAAGCAGCAAAAAGGTCGTATGAAGGGTAATGCCGGAAGAGGTCATTTGTTATCAAATGGTACCTTTGGTATTAAGTCATTAGACTCATCTTTTATAACTGCACGTCAAATAGAAGCAGCACGTATTGCCGCTACACGTTACATGAAAAGAGAAGGATCTATCTGGATTAAAATATTTCCAGACAAGCCTATCACAAAGAAACCTCTTGAAGTACGTATGGGTAAGGGTAAAGGTGCCGTAGAATATTGGGCCTGTCTCTTATACACATCTGACGCTGCCGACGACTCCTTACGTGTAGAT
>CAJXVG010000136.1 GCA_913061495.1 uncultured Winogradskyella sp. | reverse complement strand
TCTACACGTAAGGAGTCGTCGGCAGCGTCAGATGTGTATAAGAGACAGATATTAGACTGAAAGAGCAAGCTATAAGGGAGATACGACTCATAAACCAAATTGACGGTCAGCTTTTTCCTGAATCCCAATTTCCAAATAGTGGAAAACGTTTTAGAGGTTTTGATTGGCGTGGCGAAGAACGACCAATGTCCGTAGAAGATTTATTTAAAGACGATCCTCCTTTAAATTTACCAATAATACAAGGGCTTGAAGATTATGTACCTCCTGAAGCATTTGTAGATGATGCTTTAATTGAACGTGTAGAAAATGCCAAAGATAAAACATCGCAAAAACCAAATAAAGCAGCAAGGAATATTCCAAAAAAAGATTCCATTTCATCTTTAAAACCTGTGCTTAAAAAGCCACCTCAATCAGCGATTAAGAAAAAATCAGGTCAATAATTTTGACGATGCAACAGGACTTTTTTAAATATCAAGCACAAACCACACCACATCCTTTGGCAATGGAAGTAAGCCATGCAAAAGGATCTTACATATATGACAAAAACGGAAAAGCATATCTTGATTTTGTTGCCGGAGTTTCTGCAAACAGCTTAGGTCATTGCCATCCAAAGGTGGTAAATGCTATAAAAGCTCAGCTCGACAAGTATTTACACGTTATGGTTTATGGTGAGTACAATCAAGAACCAGCTGTTGAATTATCAAAATTACTAGCCAAACACCTCCCAAAGCCTTTAGAAACAACCTATTTGGTAAACTCTGGCACTGAAGCTATTGAGGGCAGCATAAAATTGGCTAGGCGTTACACAGGAAGAAGTGAAATTATTGCAGCAAAATATGCATATCATGGCAACACAATGGGTTCGTTAAGTTTATCGGATTATTATGAACGAAAACGTCCTTTTTTACCATTAATTCCCGACATAAAAAATATTTCATTTAATTCTGAATCTTGTATAGAACAAATTACTGAAAAAACAGCAGCTGTTATTTTAGAAACCATACAAGGAGGTGCAGGTTTTATTGAGCCTACCAATGGCTATTTAAAAAAAGTACAACAGCGATGCAATGCGGTTGGTGCCGTTTTTATTTTAGACGAAATACAACCAGGAGTTGGCCGAACGGGAAAACTCTTTGGATTTGAGAACTACGATTGCCAACCAGATATTGTAGTTACTGGCAAAGGTTTAGGCGGTGGATTACCTATTGGTGCGTTTACCGCTTCAAAAGAAATGATGAGCTATTTGAGTGACAATCCCAAGTTAGGACATATCACAACATTTGGTGGTAATCCAGTAATTGCAGCTGCTGCTTTGGCTACTTTAAAAGAAGTAACAGAATCTAGTTTAATGCTTGAAGCTTTAGAAAAAGAGCAGTTAATACGTAAGTTACTTAAACATAATCAAATTGTGGAAATTAGAGGTCGTGGATTAATGTTGTCCATTATTTTAAAAAACCCTGAGATTGTGAACCATGTAATTTTACGAGCACAGCAAGAAGGACTCATCCTTTTTTGGTTACTTTTTGAGCCCAAAGCAATTAGAATAACACCTCCTTTAAACATTTCAAAAGATGAAATCATTAAAGGTTGCAACATTTTAACTTCAATATTAGATGAACAAAGATAATTTGAGTTCATTTTTAAAAGTCTAAAAAATAAACCTTAATTCAAGTAAAAGTTATTCTGTTGATTACTTTGTTAAAAACATTAATATCAAATCTTAGGATTTCTAAACGATAACTGTACTTTTATTATAGTGAATTAAAAACCGCTTATGAATTATAGTCAGGACGACGAAAATTTATCGCTTACCAAATTTGAATCCATGCTAAAAACAAATGATATTTTGTTTTTTGATTCAAGTGAATTTGAAAACATTATTCATCATTATCTCGAAAATGGTAAAATAGCTTTAGCCAAAAAAGCAATTAAACTCGGTTTAGAACAGCATCCTGGCTCTATTAACCTTAGGCTTTTTCAAGTTGAAATATTAGTCATTGAAAACAAGTTTCCTGAAGCAGACGACATATTAGAAAGTCTTCACAACTTAGAACCTTTAAATGAAGAAATCTTCATTCAAAAAGCTAATGTGCTTTCCAAACAAGACAAACATAAAGAAGCCATTCATACATTGCTAATGGCATTAGATTTATCCAATTCCGGCAATGATGATGCTGATATTTTCGCACTTATAGGTATGGAGTTTTTATTCCTAGATGCTTTTGATGATGCCGTTACCTATTTCAAAAAATGCCTGGAAGCAGATACATCAGATTATGCTGCGCTAAACAACATTATCTATTGCTACGATTTTTTGAACAAAAATGAAGAAGCCATTGAATATCTGAATACTTTTTTAGATTCAAATCCTTATTGCGAAGTCGGCTGGCACCAATTAGGTCGTCAATATTTTACTATAAAAGCGTATAAAAAAGCTTTTACAGCATTTGATTTTGCCATAATTTCAGATGATACATTTATAGGTGCTTATATTGAAAAAGGAAAAGTTTTAGAGAAACTAAAAAAGTACGAAGAGGCTATAGAAAACTATAAAATTACCTTAGCCCTAGATGATCCGACCGCCTTTGCTTTATTAAGAATTGGTCACTGCTATGAAAAACTCAACCAAGAAGACCTTGCAATACAGTTTTTTAAAAAATCCATAAACGAAGACCCATCATTGGATAAGGGCTGGATAGCAATTACAAAGTTTTACATGAAACGGCTTAATTACCAAAAGGCATTGTATTACATCAAAAGAGCTGTATCTGCTGATGTTGACAATGTTTTATATTGGAAATTATATGCAACTGTAAACAAACGATTAAACTTTCTAGAAGAAGCCGAACATGGCTACAAAAGAAGTTTAGAACTGGGTAACTACGAATTAGACACATGGCTCAATAGGGCTGATATTCTAATTGCTTTAGGCGAACATCGAGCAGCTATTTTTAATCTATTACAGGCCACAGAATTTTATACTGAAAACGCTGAGATTGAATATCGCTTAGGTGGTCTTTATTTTACAGTTCACCAATCTGAAGAAGGGCGTTTTCACCTAAAGAATGCCAAACGCATTAATGGAGATTATAGTTTTATAGTAACAGAGTTGTTTCCTAAACTCAATGACAAACCTATGGTGAGGGATATAATTTCAGAATCCAAAAAGGCTTCCAACTAAAAAAATCCATACCTTAGCGTTTCTTATAAAAAAAGGAATGCAAAGACGTTTTTTAGATTATCTAACGATAAGTTTAAAGGGAATTGCTATGGGTGCTGCTGATGTAGTTCCTGGTGTTTCCGGAGGAACAATAGCTTTTATATCGGGTATTTACGAAGAACTCATAGAGAGTATAGACAAGGTTAATCTAGGTGTGTTTAAGGTCTGGAAAGAATTTGGCTTTAAAGTAGCTTGGAAATCCATAAACGGTAATTTTCTATTAGCGCTTTTTACTGGTATTGCTATTAGTATTCTATCCTTGGCAAAACTGATAAAATGGCTATTACACAATGAACCTATTTTACTTTGGTCTTTCTTTTTTGGTTTGGTTCTGGCCAGCATTCTTTACATTGCCAAACAGATTAAAGGATGGTCCTCTAAAGTCATCATAGCTATAATCATAACCTCTGTCCTATCCTATTTTATAACACTTGCTGAGCCATTTGCCTCTCCAGAAAGTCCGTTTTATCTTCTATTCTGTGGGTTTATTGCGATTATTGCAATGATTTTACCTGGTGTTTCTGGTGCGTTTATTTTATTGATATTAGGTGCTTATGAAACTGCAATCAACACGGTTAATGACTTAGTTGAAGGCACTACCACAGGTAATTTCGATTTGCTAAAAGAAGCATTACTTAAGTTTTTACTTTTAGGGATTGGAGCCATAATAGGACTCAAAGTATTTTCAAAAGTTTTAAACTGGATGTTTAAGCATCACAAAAATCTTACACTAGCTATTCTTACTGGTTTTATGATTGGTTCATTGAACAAAATTTGGCCATGGAAAGAAGTTTTGAAAACACGAATAAATTCTGAGGGTTTAGAAGTTACGGTTTTAGATAAAAGCATTCTTCCTTCAGCTTATTTAGGTGATAGTCAGTTGTTACTAGCATTGGTTTTTATTATTATTGGTTTTGCAACTATTCTTATTTTAGAGAGCTTAGGTAAAAACAAAAATAAAGTGTAATGCAAAGTACCAGAAACCTTAAGGATTGTATATTCTTGGTAATTAAAGGTTTAGCAATGGGTGCTGCCAATAAAGTACCTGGTGTTTCTGGTGGTGTTGTAGCGTTTGTAGTTGGATTTTACGAGGAGTTTATTTACTCGTTGCAACGCGTTAACAAAACAGCTTTCAAATTATTTTTTAACGGAAGATTTAAAAGTTTTTACCATTATATCAATGGTAAATTTTTGAGTTTACTTTTTTTAGGAATGATTGTAAGTTATTTCAGCGTTTCTAAAATCCTGGATTATTTTATTCAACATTATCAACTTTACGTCTGGAGTTTATTCTTTGGAATGATTTTAGGCTCAATTTATTACATCAATAAAGATTTTAATGCATGGAATAGAAAAACCGTCATTACCTTAATCATTGGAGCTTTAATTGGTATCAGTATCAGTTTTTTAGATCCTGCTAAAGAAAACGATAATCTGTTTTTTGTATTTTTCTGTGGTATTATCAGTGTTTCTGGGATGACGCTTCCTGGGTTTTCAGGCTCATTTATTCTAATACTATTAGGTAATTATGTGTTGCTTTTAGTCGATTCCGTTAATGCGCTGTACGATACTATTTTTGAAGTCTTTAATGGTAATTTCGACTTTATTAAAAATGAAGTTAGAATACGCCTTTTAAAGGTTTTAGCAGTCTTCACCCTTGGTTCTGTCACAGGATTAGTAACGTTTTCTCATGCTCTAAACTACATACTAAAACATTACAAAAATTATACAATGGCAACAATAATTGGGTTCATTGTTGGATCTCTTGGAGTGGTTTGGCCATGGAAAAAAACAATTTACAAAACAAATATAGATAACACTTTTATTTTGGATTCTACTGGATCTAAAGTTGTAGAAAACTATCAACGATTTTTGCCTGAATTTAATAGCCAAACTTATATAGCAATGGCATATATTGGCTTAGGCATCTTAGTAGTTTTAGGATTAGAATGGTATGGACAACGCACAAGACAAATCAAAGCTTAAATTTGGGTTGGTAGGAAAAAACATTTCCTATTCATTTTCTAGAGGATATTTTGCTGAGAAATTCAACTCTGAACATCTACCATACACTTATGAAAACATAGATATACAATCTATTGATGAGCTGCTACCAATCATTAAACACACAAAAAATCTAAAGGGATTAAATGTTACCATCCCTTATAAAGAAGCAGTAATTCCAGTTCTTGATAAACTGAATAAACGTGCTAAAAAAATTGGAGCTGTTAATACTATAAAAATATCCAAAAAAGGGAGGTTAAAAGGCTATAATACGGACTATTATGGTTTTCTGCACTCACTTAAGCCACACTTAAAAAAGCATCATAAAAAAGCACTTATTCTTGGTACTGGAGGAGCATCTAAAGCAGTAGCCTACGCCTTGCAAAAACTAAAAATCGATTTTCACTATGTCTCACGTTCAAATAAAAAAGGAGTGAAGTTTTTATATTCAGATTTGAATACAAACATTATATCCTCTCATCATATCATTATCAACTGTACACCAATTGGTACATTTCCCAATATAAATGCATGTCCCGATATTCCTTATGAGGGAGTAACAGAAAATCATATTTTATTCGATCTTATTTACAATCCATCAGAAAGCAAGTTTTTAAGTTGTGGTTCACTAAAAAATGCAACTACAATCAATGGTTTAAAAATGTTAGAACTCCAAGCCGAAAAAAGTTGGAGGATATGGAATAAATCCTAAATCATTAATTCTTTTGTAGTTCGTACGGTTGTTAGTATCTTTAACGTTCTAATAAAAAAATCTGACAAATGTCTGAGAACGATAACCTGCAAGATGCAGATGGAAAAAAAGAAGTAGAATCAATAGAAACTACTCCAAAAGAAGAAACCACTAAAAAAGTGGTATCTGAAACTAAAGTGGAGGCTGAAAATTTATCCGAAAAGGATTCTAATAAAGTTGAAACCAAGGTTGAAGATGAAACAAAAGCCGAAACAACGGAATCCGAACCGAAGAAAGAATCAAAACCTGATGACAAGCACGTTGATGAAATTGATGCAGAAAACGCAGAAGATGCAGAGGACGAAACCAATGCAGAGCGCCACACTTTAGAGGATAAGGATTACCATGCCATGACGATGCCCCAACTGGTTTCGGAAATGGAAAGTTTACTCAAAAATCATAAAATACAGACCATCTCCAAAAAGGTCAATGAAATTAAAGCTGAATTCAATTCAAAATTTGGAGAACTGCTTGATGAGAAAAAGGAAGAATTTGTGAGCGATGGTGGCAATGAGATAGATTTCTATTACACCAACGATACTAAGAAAAAGTTCAATTCACTTTATAAAGAATACAAAACAAATATTAGTGCGTATTATAAAGATAGAGAGCAAAACTTAAAGCAAAATCTTGAAAACAGATTAACCATTATTGAAGATATTAAAGGCCTGCTCAATGTAGAAGAAAACATGGGTACAACCTATAAAACCTTCAAGGAACTACAAGAAAAATGGAGAAATGCTGGTCCAATTCCACGAGACAAGTACAATAATGCTTGGAACTCCTACCATCATCATGTAGAACTTTTTTACGACTTTTTACATCTCAACAATGATTTGAGAGACATGGATTTTAAGCACAACTATGAGCAAAAGTTAAAAATCATAGAACGTGCAGAAGAATTAGCAGCAGATGATAACGTAAATCGTGCTTTTAGAGAACTACAGGTGCTTCATAAAATGTGGAAAGAAGAATTGGGTCCTGTGGGAAAAGAGCATCGCGAAGCTGTTTGGGAACGTTTTAGTAACGCAACCAAAACCATCCACGATAAACGACAAGCCTATTATGCTGATTTAGACAAAGCTTACGAAAAAAACCTTGAGCGAAAAGAAGAAATCATTGCTAAAATACAAGCTGTAGGTGAAGATAAAGCTAATTCACACAGTGCTTGGCAGAAAAAAATAAAAGAGATTGAAGCGTTAAGACAAGCCTTTTTTAATGCCGGAAAAGTTCCAATAAAAGTCAATGAAGCCACTTGGGCTAAATTTAAGGATGCGGTAAGAACCTTTAATCGCAGTAAAAATAAATTTTACAAAGAATTAAAGAAAGATCAGTACGAAAACCTTGAAAAGAAGAAAGATCTCATAAAAATTGCAGAAGACAATAAGGATAGTGACGATTTTAAAACGGTAACTCCGTTGATGAAAAAAATTCAGAACGATTGGAAGAAAATTGGTCATGTTCCAAGACGCGACAGTGATAAAGTCTGGAAACAATTTAAAAAAGCTTGCAATCATTATTTTGATAGAATGCATGCTGAACGAAAAGCTGAAAATCAAGAATTATATGATGCTTTTGACAAAAAAGTGAAATTATTAGAAGATCTTAAATCACTAGAATTTACTGACGATACCAAAGCCAATCTAAACACCTTAAAAGATAAAATTGCAGAGTGGAAAGAGGTTGGCCATGTGCCGCAAAACAAAAGGTATATAGACGGTAAATTCTACAAAGCCATTGATGATGCTTTTGACAAGCTGAAAATGGAAAAGTCTAAATTAGAAATGGTGAAATTTGAAAGTAAACTTGAAAACTTAGCCAATCCTGAAGATACACGTTTACTGGATAATGAGTATAGCTTTATACGTAAAAAAATAAGCGACGTAAAATCTGAAATCTGTCTCTTATACACATCTGACGCTGCCGACGACTCCTTACGTGTAGAT
>CAJXVG010000135.1 GCA_913061495.1 uncultured Winogradskyella sp. | reverse complement strand
ATCTACACGTAAGGAGTCGTCGGCAGCGTCAGATGTGTATAAGAGACAGGAAATAGCCCAAGCACATGATGGCAGTCTTGGTATGGCTCATGCGTATATTGACGCTGTTTCCAAAACAGGCTGTGATGCCATAAAATTCCAGACCCATATTGCTGAAGCAGAAAGCAGTATTCATGAACCATTTAGAGTTAAATTTTCAAAACAGGATAAAACACGTTTTGATTATTGGAAACGAATGGAGTTCACTTTAGAGCAATGGAAAGACATAAAAGCACATTGTGACGACGTAGGTCTGGAGTTCATAAGTTCACCATTTAGCAATGCAGCCGTGGACTTGTTGGAGGAGGTTGGTGTAAAACGTTACAAAGTGGGTTCTGGAGAAATAAACAATTTTTTATTACTGAATAAAATTGCACAAAGTGGAAAGCCAGTAATACTATCTTCAGGAATGAGTTCTTTTGCAGAATTGGACGAAACCACTGCCTTTTTAAATGAGAAAAACGTCGAATTCTCAATCTTACAATGCATCACATCATACCCAACGAAACCAGAGCAGTTTGGGCTGAATGTAATTCAGGAATTAAAGAAAAGATATGAGGTGCCAATTGGGTTTTCAGACCATTCTGCAACGATTGAAGCTTGTGTAGCAGCAACGGCGTTTGGTGCTGAGATTTTAGAATTTCATGTAGTTTTTGATAAAGAAATGTTTGGCCCAGATGTGTTGTCATCGTTAACTATGTCTGAAACTGAGCAATTGGTTAAAGCCGTTAAAAACATTGAAACCGCATTAAAAAACCCAGTTGATAAAAGTGACAATTCACAATTTGAACCCTTAAAACAAATTTTTGAAAAATCTCTGTCAGTAAATAAAGATTTACCAAAAGGTCACAGTATTACTTTCAACGATTTAGAGGCAAAAAAACCAAAGGGTTTCGGTATTTTAGCGAGCGAATTTCAATCGGTTATCGGCAAAAAACTGAAAAAAGATATGACGAAATGGGATTTTTTAAATGAAGAAGATTTAGAAAATGAATAAACGGAAGATTTGTGTTGTGATAACGGCAAGACCATCTTATAGTCGAATTAAAACGGCATTGTTGGCCATAAAAAATCACGAAAAGCTAGAACTACAATTAGTCGTTGCAGGTTCGGCTCTGTTGGGACGTTATGGCAATGCAGTAGATTTTATTGAAAAGGACGGCTTTAAAATAGATGAAAAAGTCTTTATGGTTTTGGAAGGGGAAAATCCTACCTCAATGGCAAAAACAACAGGTTTGGGGGTTATGGAACTCGCAAATGTATTTTATAAATTACAGCCAGATGCGGTAGTTACAATTGCAGATAGATTTGAAACCATAGCAACTTCAATAGCAGCATCATACCAGAATATTCCATTAATTCACATACAAGGTGGTGAGGTTACAGGAAATATTGATGAGAAAGTAAGGCATGCCAACACTAAATTAGCAGATATGCATTTGGTAGCTTCTGAAGATGCAAAAGACCGTGTCATTAAATTAGGTGAAGAACCAAAATCGGTGTTTAATACAGGCTGTCCATCTATAGATTTGGCAAATGAAGTAAAGCAAAATCCCGATTTAGATTTTAATCCTATTGAAAAATATGGTGGTGTTGGCGAAAATATTAATTGGCAAGATGGTTATTTGGTTGTGATGCAACATCCCGTTACAACCGAATATAATTCAGCAAAAAGCGATGTTACAAAAACCTTGGAAGCCGTTCACCAATTAGATATGCCTACCTTTTGGTTTTGGCCAAATGTAGATGCTGGCTCAGACGGAACATCTGCTGGTATAAGACGTTTTAGGGAAATTAAAAATCCAAAAAACATAAGATTTTTCAAAAATATGCAACCTTTGGATTTTTTGAAGCTGCTTAAAAACAGCAAATGCTTAATTGGTAACTCAAGTGCTGGTATAAGGGAATGTTCGTTTTTGGCAGTGCCAACCGTGAACATTGGAACACGGCAAAATAGACGCCAACGAGGCTCAAATGTCATTGATGTAGATTACAACAAAGCCGAAATTAAAACTGCAGTATTTAATCGATTAAAAGCTAAAAATATCATTGCAGAAACCATTTATGGAACAGGAGATTCAGGGAAGTTAATAGCTAATATTCTTGCTGAAGAACCACTTCAATACAAAAAAACAATTGTATATTAATGAAGACTTTAGCTATAATTCCTGCAAGAGCTGGTTCAAAAGGCGTACCTAAAAAAAATATTAGAGAAATTGCTGGCAAACCCCTTTTGGCCTATGCTATTGAGACTGCAAAAGCGTCAAAATTAATTACAAAAACTATTGTTTCAACGGAATCGGATGAGGTTATCGAGGTTGCCAAGACCTATGGCTGTGAGGTTTTAAAACGAACCGAAAAAAATGCCCAAGACCACTCTTTGATAGATGATGTAATAAAAGAGATTTTAGAAAAGCTGAATGAAGATTTTGATATCATTATGTTGCTTCAGCCCACTGCACCAATTCGGGAAGCTGAGGATGTGGACAAAGTCATCAAAATGTTTATTCAAGATAAGAATACAGAATGCGTTGTTTCCGTTGTACCACTTGGAGATATTCATCCTGCACATATGTACACTTTAGATAATGCACAAAACATGGAGTCACTTGAGGAAGATGGCGAAAGAAAACGAAGGCAGGATTTAAATCCATTTTACATTAGAAATGGATGCATCTATGCTATAAAACAAAATATATTCAAGAAAAACGGTAAAATAATTCACGATAAAAAGAAAGCCTATGTGATGCCAGAATTAAGATGGGCAAACATAGATACCGAAAGGGATTTTTTAATGATCGAAGTCTTGATAAAACAGTGGAAAAAAGGACTGCTATAACTTAGCTGAATTTTCAATTAAATATGAAGACTAAAGTCATTGCGATTGTTGTACCTGATGGAGTTGGTGTTAAAAATTACCTCTATTCAAGCTTGTTAAGTCATTTGGGAGAATCTTCAAAAATAATTATTTGGTCACCTTTGCCAGAAGCTGCGTTTGAGGAAGTAAAACATCTTCATAATATTGAAATCTATTACAAACAACTAAAATTATATCCAGAACCCGTTTTAACACGACTTTTTAGAGAAGCAGCAACATACGCAAGACTTAATTACAACGCAAAAAAAACAGACAACCGAAGTATTCTTTTAAATTGGAGACGTAAAAAAGGCAATTTCAAATTACGTAGCTTATATAAAGCGGCAGGATTAATTGGGAATTTGACAAAGTTAGATTATTCTAAAATTTTAAAATTAGAGAAAAAAAGCAAATCAAATTGGTCACCTAAAATCATTGACCATTATAAAACAGAATTAAAAGCCCTAAAAACAGACTCAATTTTTTTCACTCACCAACGCGTCGCGAGTTTAATGCCCATTTGCATAGCGGCACAACAGTTAAATATAAAATCCACAACTGCCATATATTCTTGGGACAACCCGCCAAAAGCACGACTTAATATTCAAACAGATTTTTATCTTTTATGGTCCAATTGGATGGAAAAGGATATGGCTATATTTTATCCTGAAATAAAACCGGAGCAACTCAAAATAGTTGGCACACCACAATTTGAATTTTATAAACAAGAAAATCGAATAACAAGTAGAACCCAATTCGCTGAAACATACGGTTTAGACCCAAATAAAAAATGGATTTGCTTCAGTGGTGACGATGTTTACACCTCACCACACGACCCAAATTATTTGAATGATATTGCTGAAAGCATTTCAAAAATGAATGAATCTATTCAGTTAATTTTCAGAAGATGTCCTGTTGATTTTTCAGAAAGATACGATGAGGTTTTGGAGAAATTTAAAGACCTGATTATTCCAATAGACCCAATCTGGCATACGGATTCCGAGGCTTGGGTTGGTTATTTTTCAAAATTGGAAGATGTGGATTTACAGGTTAATTTGGCATACCATTGCGAAGGAGTCATCAATTTGGGCAGCACAATGGCATTGGATTTTGCTACCTTTGACAAACCATGTCTGTACCTAAATTATGATACGGTACAAGACCCAAATTGGAGCACGGAAAACATTTACAATTACCATCATTTTAAATCCATGGGAAATTTGGAAGCTGTGGGCTGGATAAATAATAAAGCTGAAATTTCAGAGAAAATCAATTTGCTTTTAAATGAAAAGGATAAAGTTGGTAAAGACAGAAAAAAATGGCTTGAAAAAATTGTATTAACACCAATTGAAGATAATGCCAAAAACATCGCAAATAGTTTAACATAATGCACATTTGTTTTATATCGAGTGAATATCCTATATGGAAATCTGGTGGAGTTGGCAGTTTTTTGCAAACATTCGGTAGGGCTTTGTTGCAAAAGGGACACAGAGTTTCAATAGTTGGAATTGGTGAAACTAAGGAAGAAGTTCAAATAAATGATGAGGGAGTTGAAATTTATAGACTTCCAATTTCAAAAGTGAAAGTGGGCAAGTTTCTTTTCAACACAAAAAAAATTAATGCGAAGATTTCAGAAATCAACAAACAGAATAAAATAGATATTGTTGAATCTGCCGAAATGGGATTGGTATTCATCAACAAAATTCCATCCATAAAATACGTAATTCGTTTGCATGGAGGTCACCACTTTTTCGCGGAATCCGAAAACCGAAAAATCCATTGGTGGCAAGGCTTAAAGGAAAAAATGAGCTTTAAAAAAGCTGATGGATTTATTGCCGTTTCGGAATATGTGAAATCACATACGCAAAAATATTTATCATTCAGAAACAATCCTGTTGAAATTATTAATTACCCGATAAATACAGAGCTTTTTGCACCATTGCGAAATGTAAATGTTGACCAAAATAAAATCACATTTGCAGGCACAATTTGCGAGAAAAAAGGCATCAGACAGCTTATCGAAGCGATGGCTTTGCTAATAGAAAACTACCCAGATTTAAAATTACATGTTTACGGTAGAGAGTGGTTTTACAAAAATGGAAGCTCTTATACGGAAATGCTAAAAAACAATTATGATTCCATAATTGATAAATGCGTAAAATTCCACGGAGTCATACCTTTTAATGAATTGCCAAGAAAATATGCAGAAGCTCGCATTTGCGTATTTCCATCGCATATGGAAACACAAGGATTGGTGGCACCAGAAGCTATGGCTATGAAAAAGCCTGTGGTGTTTTCGGAATTTGGTCCAGGACCAGAAACTATTGAAAACTATAAAACAGGTTTACTTTGCAATCCACATGATAAAAATGACATTGCCGAAAAGATTTCATGGTATATCGAAAATCAGGAAAAGATTGAAACAATAACAACCAATGCTAGAGATTTCGTAATGGAAAAATTCAATTTGAATAAAATTCTGGATAAAAATATTGACTTTTACAAAAGTTTAAGTGCATAGAAACAGAAGATGAAACTGGCCATATTTACATTAGTTGAACATATTGAGAATGATGGCAAATACTATGGCTATGCACCTTATGTGAGGGAAATAGATTTATGGAACGCTCATTTTAATGAGGTTTTGGTTGTGGCACCTGTTTCAAAGAAAAATAAAATTGATGCGCTCACTATTCCGTATCAACATTCTAATTTGGAAGTTATAGATGTTCCCGTTTTCAATATAAAATCAATTGGGAGTATTTTTAAATTACTCTTTTCACTGCCAAATATGATTTTTAAAATGGTTCGTGCCATGCGACAGGCAGACCACCTTCATTTTAGAAGTCCAAGTAACATTGCAGCTGTTGCTGCTGTAGTTCAGATTTTTTTTCCAAATAAGAAAAAAACCATGCGCTATACTGGAAATTGGGACCCAAATAGCACACAGCCTATAGGTTATAAATTTCAAAAATGGTTGCTTTCAAATTCATTTTTAACAAAAAATATGACTGCTTTAGTTTATGGTAATTGGCCAAATACGTCTAAAAATGCGAAGCCTTTTTTTGCGGCGACATTCAATAATTCTGAAAAAGAAGATTTTGTTGTACGGTCTTATAATTCAGAATTAAAATTTGTGTTTTTAGGTGCTCTGGTTGCAGGAAAACGGCCGCTTTTGGCAATTCAAATTGTTGAGTTGCTTTTAAGCAAAGACTTAAGTTGTACCTTGCATTTTTATGGCAATGGCATTCTGAAAGATGAATTACAAGACTATATTTCAACCAGAAACTTAGAAAAAAATATTTTTCTTTACGGAAACAAGGATAGAAATGAAATTAAGGAAGCATTACAGCAAAGTCACTTTACAATTTTGCCTTCAAAAAGTGAGGGTTGGCCAAAGGCGTTGGCGGAAGGTATGTTTTTTGGGTCAATTCCTATTTCAACAAAAATATCATGTGTGGATTGGATGTTGGGTTATGGCAAACGCGGTATTTTAATTGAACCTAATGCAGAATTGGCAGTCGAAAAAATTTTAAAAGTTTTAAGAGAAGAAAGATTAAGCGAGATGGCAAAAGCTGCCCAAAAATGGTCCCAAAAATATACTGTTGAAAAACAGAAAATAGAAATTGAAACGATTCTAAAAAACTAATGCGCGTACTACAACTCATAGATACTTTGGAAGCAGGTGGCGCAGAACGTTTGGCAATAAACCTTGCGAATGTTTTGGTTGATGAAATTGATAAATCATTTTTGTGCGCAACAAGAGCAGAGGGAATTTTAAAAGCAACCATTTCCAAAGATGTTGGATATTTGTTTCTCGAGAAGAAAAAGACTTTAGATTTACGAGCTGTAACTAAACTGAAATCGTATATTAACAAAAATGATATTAACATAATCCATGCACATTCCACATCTTTTTTTCTAGCAACCCTTGTAAAGTTTTTAATGCCCAAACTACAATTGATTTGGCATGATCATTATGGAGAAAGTGAATCTGTTAAAAAAAGACCAAAAACGATACTTAAAATCTGTTCACGTTATTTTAACCATGTTTTTTGTGTCAATCAACTATTGCTAAATTGGGGCAAAGAAAATCTTAAATGCAACAGCGTCACCTATCTTCAGAATATAGTTTTGCTTAAAGAAGCGACAGAGGTAACTTACCTAAAAGGCGAAGAGGAAAAGAAAATTCTGTGTTTGGCCAACTTAAGACCACAGAAAGATCACTTTACATTACTAAAAGCATTTGAAGAGGTGGTTAAAAAATATCCTAAATGGACGCTACATCTTGTTGGCAAGGATTTTAAAGATGCCTATTCAAAAGAAATTAAGAATTATATATATACTAGCAATTTGCAAAACAACGTTTTTTTATACGGAAGTTGTCCTGATATAAAACACATTTTATCTCAAAGTAATATTGGAGTATTATCTTCTAAATCCGAAGGCTTACCGATTGCGTTGCTCGAATATGGAATAGGAAAACTTGCCGTTGTTGCCACAAATGTTGGCGATTGTAAAATGGTTGTGGATTCATCTCAAGTAGGAACTTTAGTTAAACCTCAAAGTCCTATTGAAATACAAAACGCATTAATTTCTTATATTAAAGATGAAAAGAAAATGAATGCAGCAGCAAATGCATTGCATAAAAAAGTTGAATATAATTTTTCTAAGGAAAGTATCCTAGTAGAGTTACTAACTGTTTATAAAAGGTGATGGTTTGGGGTTAAAACGAATAAAAAAGCAAATTAACCAAAACAATAGGGATCATTACATTTCCTTAATTGCTTTGCATATCGTTATCGCTTTATTAATACACTTTATTCCTTTTTTTTCTAAAATTTATTTTGTTGGTCTAATAATTTATTTTTTTTTCAGAATCTTATCTGCTAACATCTCAAAGAGGCCAAAAGAGGTCTTGATAGCATGTTGCTACATTGTTGGGGCAGAGGTTTTATTAAGAATGACTTCTGGTACTTTTTTCTACGAATCAGCCAAGTATTTAGTCTGTCTCTTATACACATCTCCGAGCCCACGAGACCGAGGCTGATCT
>CAJXVG010000134.1 GCA_913061495.1 uncultured Winogradskyella sp. | reverse complement strand
CGAGATCAGCCTCGGTCTCGTGGGCTCGGAGATGTGTATAAGAGACAGCCATTTGTATAATATAAATTGCAATGAAACATAAAGTAAACCATTGAGTCCCTAAAAAGAAACATTGCCCTAAAGAAGCTATCTCGTCCTACTGAGATAGCTTTTTTTCTTTAAAACTCTTTCTGCACAACAGTTTTTGATAGAATTAAAGTGTTAAAGTATTGATAAAGTTGACGTGTTAAGTCACTCAAAGCCAAACAGCCACGAACAGGAGGGGTTTTAAGCTAAATCCACAGATAAACAGACACCGTATATATAATACTAACAAAAAATTAATATTATGAATATGATTAAAAAAAATTTAACCTCGGCGATTTGTTTAATGTTATCAGCAGGATTGTGTTTAACATCTTGTAGCGATGATGATGATAATGGAGGAAATATTGTGGACGAAAGTGTATCATTATATGCATCAAACAATTTGGATGGAAATATTTCTGTTTACGACTTTGAAGCAGGTGAAAATGTTTCTTCTAAAACTTTAATAACAACTTCAACTGCAGCAGATGGTATCTATTTTGATGATGATACCAACTCAGCTTTTCAAGCCTCCAGGTCTGGAAACAATTTAGAAGGTTTTGCGAATGTAGATGTACTGCAATCGGGAACAGATTTATTAGCTGATTTTATTGGTACGAGTGATATGGAAAGTCCTAGAGAGGTAGCTGTAAAAGGTAATACTTTTGTAGTCGCTGACAATGCAGATGTAGATGGCAATGATAGTACATTAGACGGACGGTTATTCGTTTACAACCTTGCAAGTGGAACCTTTACACTGCAAAATGTAATAACTACAGATTTTAAACTATGGGGAATTACTTTTAAAGGTAATGATCTTTACGCTGTTGTAGATACCACAAATCAATTAGCTGTATTTACAAATTTCTTATCAACTTCTACTGATGCTACATTAAGTGCATCAAAAACAATTAGTATTGAAGGGATTGAAAGAACACACGGAATTACTTATGATAGTGATTCTGATACAATGATCATGACTGATATTGGTGACGCAGACAACGGACAAGATGATGGAGGTTTCCATATTATCACTAATTTTACAAATAAATTCAATAGTGTTGCAGATGGTGATATGTTAGCTGTAGCAGGAAATCAAGTAAGAGTTTCTGGTGCATCAACCTTATTGGGTAACCCAGTTGACGTTGCTTATGATTCTGATAACGATGTAATTTACATAGCAGAAGCTGGTAACGGTGGAGGAAGAATCTTAGCATTTAGCGATTTTGATTTTTCAACAGGAGGAGATATAACACCTACATTTAATAGTGCATTGACCTCTGCCTCTGCGGTTTATTTAGATGATTAATATTATCAAATTTACATATATTGAAGAGCCGTCACACAGACGGCTCTTTTTTTGTGATATATTTATCTAATAACAAGTTTGTTTGGCTTTGTAGCTTATTCTTGAAAAATCGCATGCCGCCAAAAAATATACCTTTAATGCCTATGGCTTGTTTAGCCCATTTATGTAGACTAAATTCGTCAGTATGCTTTATAATTAAACCGTCCTTAAATATAAATGAAGCGTCTATTTTATTATGGACCTTTCTTCCTGTTTTACTGAAGGTATAAAATGCTTCCCAGTGAGCTGACCCTATTTTACCATCTGATTTCACATTGAATAATTCAACTATAAAATGCTTTCCTTTTTGATTTTCACAGAGCATTTGCCACATAGCCTTGGCACGTTCTCCCTTTAGAACACCAAATGCAGGATCTTCAAAAACTATATCTTCATGATAGCAAGATATCATAGTATTGCTATCACAATCATTAAAGGCATTGTAAAAGGTTTCAATGATTGTTTTCATACATTTAAAAATTTAAAAACCACACCTATTAAAATTTCGTAAGTAAGGTAGCAATTAATCAATAATCTTTGAGTTTAAGTTTTACTTATTTAATTGCTATGAAAGAGAAAGGGCTATCTTTAAGTAGATGGCCTTTTTTTTGTTTTGATTTAATTTTACGAGTGTTTTTATTTCAATATAAACGAAATAAAATTTGAAAACTCAGGCTGTGTATCTTTTAATTTTATCTATAACAGACCTTATGCCTTTATAGACTATAACGTTGGTTTTAGCATAGTAGAACGAAATAAAACAAACTACTGCCAAAAACAATAAGGCACCTCCAGCTGCTTGCCAAGGATTTAACACCTTACCAATAAGTTGATGCAACCCAAGACCCGTAAAACTGCCATACATTATGATGAAATGAATAACGTAAATAGATAAGGTTTTTTGGCCTATTTTCAGTATCAGCTGCTGTTTAATGTAATTCTCAAAAAGATAAAATAACCCAAAAAGAACAAAAACATTTCCTAATCGTGTAAACAAGTAATTGTAATAGGCAACATCCTTTAGAATTTGAATATTACTAAAGTAGTATAATTTCATTAAGACCCAAGATGATGATGTTATTAAGATAACACCAAGTACTAAAAATCCCGACACAATGGACAACTTGAATTTTGGTCGCTTTAAATACCGATAGAAAATTGTAGCAATAAAAGCACCAAAGCAGAGGTAGCCAAACCATGGTAAAATAGTAAAAACAGACCCATTTGCTTTACTGATATAGTTTGAGAAGATAAGTGGTACATTAGGCAGCTCCAGATAACGATAAAGAGGTTCTGAGATAAAAATAATGAGTCCAAAAAGTAGCATAACTATTGAAAACACAAAGGTTTTTTTGAAGACCAATTTGTAGATAATGATAATCGCAATCAATGATAAACCAATACACTGCAGTACATCAATGATTAGAAAATAGGAATAGAACTTCCCAACCAACCATTCAAAAATAGGCACACGTAACACGTAGCCTATTCCCATAAGCATAAGGCCACGTAGCAAGCCTTTACGCATTCGTTTTTTTGTGCTGCCAGAGTGCTTAGCTTTTATTAATAAATAAGAAAATATTAAACCTGAAATGGTGAAAAATGTCGGAGCTGTAATGCCTCTAAAATATTCCCACGTTTTAAAAATGACATTGGTAGTATCTCTATATATGGGATTCAAAAGAGTATCTACAAAATGTCCTTGCAGCATCATTAAAATGGCAAAAGCACGGATGGCATCAATGAAATAAAGTCTATTTACTTTCAAGCACTAAGTTGGTTAAAGTACAAATGTAGTATTTCTGATTAAATGTGGTTGAGTAAGACTTCTTAGCTTCCGTTTGTTTATAAGATATAATTCCATAGCAAAAAAATTATTTCATCCGATAGGCGAATTTAGCTTTTTTGTCTCCTCTCAAATTTAATAATGTAAAGTTTCATTTCTAAAATAAATGTAAACACTAGACCATAATTTTTGTAACGTTTAGTACATTTAGCTTTTAATGGAGCAACTCAATACTATTCTTGCAAAGTTTTCATCCCTAGCTTGGGGATTACCATTACTTATTTTACTTATTGGTGGTGGACTGTATTTGCTAATTCGTTCACGTTTTTTACCGTTTCGGCATATTGGTCATGCAGTGAATGTACTGCGTGGTAGATTTGATGATCCAAATGATCCTGGCGAGATTTCACATTTTCAGGCATTAACCACTGCATTATCTTCAACCATTGGCATGGGTAACATTGCTGGTGTAGCTTTAGCAATTGCAGTGGGTGGACCAGGAGCTATGTTTTGGATGTGGGTGAGTGCGGTTGTAGGTATGGCAACCAAATTCTTTACTTCAACCCTGTCTATTATGTATAGAGGTAAGGATAGTAATGGAGAAATACAAGGAGGTCCAATGTATTTTATTACGGAAGGTTTGGGCAAAAACTGGAAACCACTTGCAATTATGTTCAGCATATTTGGGATGTTGGGCGCGCTTCCTGTAGTCAATGTTAACCAGCTAAAACAAGCTGTTAATGATATTGTTCTTGTTCCGAATGGAGTAGAAGTATCTTTAGGTTCAAATTTAATAATTGCTGCAATATTGGTGATTTTTACTAGTATGATAATTCTTGGCGGATTAAAGCGCATAAGTAATTGGGCCTCTAAAATGGTGCCTTCTATGTTAATATTATATTTTGTTTTAGTACTTGTTATTTTAGGAATTAATATTACTGAAGTGCCAAAATATTTTATGATGATATTCACTGATGCTTTTGCTGCGGACTACTTTCCCTCAGATAAACCATTTTTAGGAGGAGTATTGGGTGCGCTGATTTTACACGGTATAAAACGTGGTGCGTTCTCTAACGAAGCCGGATTGGGAACAGCACCAATGGCACATGGAGCTACAAAAACAAACGAACCTGTACGAGAAGGTTTAGTGGCAATGCTAGGACCAGTTATAGATACTTTAATAGTGTGTACGTTGACCGCTTTGGCAATTTTAGTCACTGATGTTTGGCAAACGACTTCAGATAATGGAGTCACACTAACAGCTGCAGCTTTTCAAGAGGCAATGCCTGGTTTTGGTCAATATTTACTCATGATTTGTGTGTTTTTCTTTAGTGTATCGTCATTGTTTTCTTATGCGTATTACGGTACAAAATGCATGTCGTTTTTAATTGGTGCGAACAGAAAACATTATTATAATTATATTTATATCGCCAGTATTGTTTTAGCGGCAACCACAGATTTTAAAGCTATGATTAATTTTATTGATGGCGTATTTGCTTTTATGGCAATCCCAACAATGATAGCTACTATTATCCTGGCGCCAAAAGCCATTACTGAAGCTAAACGCTATTTTAACCAACTAAAACAAACAAAAAATGAAGGTAAATAATAATGCAAAAGCTTATTGGCGAGATAATATTAAATATGTTCTAATTCTTTTGTCTATATGGTTTATAGCGTCTTATGGAGCGGGAATTTTATTTAAAGATGAACTAAATTCCATTAAAATCGGAGGCTTCAAATTAGGATTTTGGTTTGCACAACAAGGTTCTATGTATGTGTTTGTAGTACTCATTTTTGTTTATGTAAGGTTAATGAATAAACTCGATAAAAAATATGGCTATGATGAATAAATTACTGCTTATAGCCCAAATAGATGTACAATCTTGGACCTACATTTTAGTAGGCATTACTTTTACACTTTATATAGGTATCGCAATTTGGTCCAGAGCTGGCTCAACTAAAGAATTTTATGTTGCTGGAGGTGGAGTATCTCCATTAGCAAATGGTATGGCTACTGCAGCAGATTGGATGAGTGCCGCATCTTTTATTTCTATGGCTGGTATTATTTCTTTTGCTGGTTATGATGGAGCTGTTTATCTTATGGGTTGGACAGGCGGTTATGTGCTTTTAGCTTTACTCTTAGCTCCATATTTAAGAAAGTTTGGCAAGTTTACCGTTCCAGATTTTATAGGTGATAGATATTATTCTAAAACCGCTCGTATTGTTGCTGTATTTTGTGCACTTTTAGTCTCGTTTACTTATGTTGCCGGACAAATGCGAGGTGTCGGAATTGTATTTTCAAGATTTCTCGAAGTCGATATCAATACAGGAGTAGTCATAGGAATGCTTATTGTATTATTCTATGCTGTTTTAGGCGGAATGAAAGGCATTACTTATACACAAGTAGCCCAATATTGTGTACTTATTTTCGCTTTTATGGTTCCTGCTATTTTTATTTCTATTCAAATGACAGGAAACCCTATTCCGCAATTAGGATTTGGAGCCGAGTTAAATGATGGCTCTGCAACATATTTGTTAGATAAATTAGACGGTTTAAGTACACAATTAGGATTTGCGGAATATACAGAAGGCTCTAAATCTACTATAGATGTATTTGCAATTACCTTGGCTTTAATGGTAGGCACAGCTGGTTTACCACATGTTATTGTGAGGTTTTTTACAGTAAAACGAGTAAAGGATGCTCGTAAATCTGCTGGTATTGCATTATTGCTTATCGTCATTTTATATACCACTGCACCTGCTGTTGCAGCTTTTGCCAGAACTAACATGATTGAAACCGTGTCAAATCAACCTTATGCAGAAATGCCAGAATGGTTTAAAAAATGGGAAAAGACAGACCTTATAAAATTTAATGATAAAAATAACGATGGACTCATAAACTATGTAGCTAATGAATCTAAAAACGAGTTAATAGTTGATAGGGATATCATGGTTTTAGCAAATCCAGAGATTGCTAAACTTCCTAATTGGGTTATTGCTTTAGTT
This sequence comes from uncultured Winogradskyella sp., assembly GCA_913061495.1. Classification (GTDB taxonomy): domain Bacteria; phylum Bacteroidota; class Bacteroidia; order Flavobacteriales; family Flavobacteriaceae; genus Winogradskyella. The sequence goes on along the minus strand of CAJXVG010000134.1, from coordinate 1,767 downwards.
GCCGCTGGCGGATTAGCTGCGGCTTTATCAACGGCTGCAGGTCTTTTACTGGTAATATCAGCTTCTGTATCTCACGATTTAATTAAGAAAATAATTCAACCTTCAATATCAGAAAAAGGAGAATTGATAGCGGCAAGACTGTCTGCTGTTGGTGCTGTTTGTGTTGCAGGTTATTTTGGGGTAAATCCACCAGGTTTTGTTGCAGCTGTAGTTGCATTGGCCTTTGGTTTAGCTGCCGCATCATTCTTTCCTGCTATTATTTTAGGAATTTTTTACAAACGAATGAATAAAGAAGGTGCTATTGCGGGAATGCTCGTTGGTATATTGAGTATGCTTCTATATATGATGAAATATAAACTGGGTTGGTTTGACGAAGTACTTCCAGATAAAAGTGAATGGTGGTTTGGAATTTCACCTGAAGGTTTTGGTACAGTGGCAATGGTACTTAATTTTGTGGTATCCATAGTTGTGATGAAATTTACTAAAGTACCACCTAAAGACGTACAGGATATTGTTGAGCATATAAGAATTCCCAGTGGAACGGGAGAAGCCATTCAGCATTAGGAGGTTATAGATTCTATTTTTTATTAATAGAAATTTTGAACTGGGCTGGAGTCATCAACTCCATTTTTTTAAATTGCCTGTTAAAGTAGCTAGTATTATTAAAACCAGATTTATAGGCTATTTCAGACATCCTTAAGTCTTTGGTTTCCTTAATGAGTTTTTTTGCAAATTTTATCTTTTCAGAATTGATATAATCAATCGGAGACACACCAAGTGTGTTTTTAAACTGCTTATGAAAGTGGGAGGTACTCATATAGGCTTTTCTCGCCAACTGATCTACACTTATATCTTTATTTGTAAGGTTATCTTTTATGAATTTAATTACAGTCCCTATACGCGTATCGTTAAAAATATTATTGGTGTCATTAATAATAAGAGACTTAGCCTTAGTTTGAAGCAATCTCACAATCAATTCCTGAATCATTAAATCCAATAACACATCTTTAGACTTATTGTTGTTTGTAAAGGTGTAGGTAAGGCGTTCTATCAAATGATTGACATCTGCATTATTGATAAGGTGCGAGGCATTATTGTCTAAATCCCAGTTATTATTTTCGTTTTCAATAGCCACATTATGATTGAATTTCTCTACAACTTCATCAATTTTAAGCGCATCAATACCTAGAGCTAAACATTGTGTAGGTTTTTCTTTGCTCGCAAGAGGAAAGTCAATGATCATTTCTTTGTTGGTTGGCATCACAACCGATTCACCTGGGAAAAAGTCAAAAGCTTCAAAGCCTTCAATGTGCATAATCTTTTTTCCGGTGAGCATGCTCGCAATAATAGGAAAATCAAAAGTTAAAGACACTTTTTCGGCATAAGCATACGTCTCGTAAATATTCAGTTCAGCATATTCCGCATTGTAGGTAGTTCGGTTTTCTACTAGCGTAGTAAGTTTTCTAGTATTTCTATGTTGATGCAGTAATGTAGACATGGATCAATAATACGGATTTAAGCACTGATAATTTTCTTAATTATAGTTAATAAGAGATATGTTCAAAAATATAATAAATATGTTCAATTTTTTTATAAAATGATAAAATAACTTTATCAAAATTGATAATTTGGCTCAGTTAATTAACCAGCCCGTGCATGCCGGCGACACCTTCAAGGTACACGTTAGCTACCATGCGGGCCCTGGGCACACAGTGATCTGTCTCTTATACACATCTCCGAGCCCACGAGACCGAGGCTGATCTCGTA
>CAJXVG010000133.1 GCA_913061495.1 uncultured Winogradskyella sp. | reverse complement strand
GAGATCAGCCTCGGTCTCGTGGGCTCGGAGATGTGTATAAGAGACAGGTTATACAGGGTACGACTTGGATAGGGACGGCATTGGCGATACACCATACCGTCCAGTGAAACTATTTTCATATATCGTAAACAGGACACCGGAAACCATTATTTTAATGCGTAGCCTATTTATTGATATTATAGATTTTTCAGAAAAAGTTTCCCCAGTATTCACACCAGATAATTTAGTGGATGAGCGTCCCAAAATGAAAAAAATTGAATGATACACATAGAAAATCTATACAAAAGTTTTGGCAAGAATAAAGTGCTTGAAGGTATTGACCTATCTATTTCAGAACAAGGTATTTTTGCTATTCTTGGTCCCAACGGATCAGGCAAAACCACTCTTATAAAATCTATTTTAGGGATGGTAATTCCCGATAGCGGTACAATTTCGCTCAATGGTAATTCTATAAAAAACAAATGGAATTACAGAAACGAGATAGATTACCTACCGCAAATAGCAAATTTTCCTTCCAATCTTACAGTCCAGGAACTTATAAAAATGATTAAAGACCTTCGAAACCTGCCCGGTGAAGACGAGCAGCTTATCGAGCTCTTTAAGTTAAGCCCATTTCTCAACAAAAAACTGAGCAACCTCTCTGGTGGCACAAAACAGAAAGTAAATTTGGTGCTCACCTTAATGTTTGACAGCCCACTAATCATACTCGATGAGCCAACAACCGGACTTGACCCCATTGCATTGCTTCACCTCAAAAATTTAATTATTCAGGAAAAAGCAAAAGGGAAAACCATCTTAATCACTTCTCACATAATGAGCTTTGTAGAAGAAATGGCAGACCAGATTGTATTTCTTTTGGAAGGCAAGGTATATTTTAAAGGTGATATAAAAACCCTTTTGACCCAAACCAACGAACCAAATTTTGAACGTGCCATAGCCAACCTTTTAACCGAACAAAATGTTTAAAATTTTAAAATATAGCTTTTTCGATTTAATACGTAGCCGCTGGAGTTATGTGTACCTGTTCTTTTATTTAACACTGGGATTCGTATTGCTTTTCTTAAATAATGACCTTTCAAAAGCTGTTATTACATTGATGAATGTCATCATTATCTTGGTACCATTAATCGGGACAATTTTTGGGGTAATGTACTATTACGACTCAAAAGAATTTACAGAATTGTTACTTGCCCAACCCGTAAAGCGCGCTTCGATTTTCTTAGGGCAATATCTTGGTGTCGCCATATCGTTGTCGCTGAGTTTGTTGATTGGTTTGGGATTGCCCTTTGTACTATATGGTCTTTTTCAATCCAGTGCGATTTGGGATTTTGTATTGCTGTTGGTCACAGGAACATTTTTAACGCTCATTTTTACTGGCTTGGCTTTCAATATTGCGCTTTACAACGAGAATAAAATCAAAGGGTTTAGCTATGCGATATTGCTGTGGTTGTTTATGGCTGTTATTTATGACGGATTGTTTTTAATGTCGCTAATCCTATTAGAAGAATACCCGTTAGACACCTTTTCAATAGGTGCTACGCTTTTCAACCCCATAGACTTGTCGCGTATTTTGATACTTTTAAAATTGGACATCTCTGCTTTGCTGGGCTATACTGGTGCTGTTTTTCAGAAATTCTTTGGTACAGGACTTGGCTTTTTAATGGCACTTTCGGCACTTGCGCTATGGGTTGCTTTGCCTTTGCTCAATATTTACAGAAAAAGTAGAAAAAAAGATTTTTAGTTTTTTGGAACAGACGAATTCATTTAATTGTTGATAGATTTAAAACTACATAGCAGATTTGCATTGGGTTATTTTTTAATCGCTGCTGTATTGGGTCTTTTTTTAAGGTCGTTGCATATTCTTGATATAGGCGTGGATTATAGGTATATAGTTCACGGACATTCCCACATTGCCTTATTGGGATGGGTTTATCTGGCACTCATTACATTATTCCACAAACTCTTTTTAAACGAAAAAAAGAACACTAAACGATACCGACAAATTTATGTGTTTACACAAATAACACTGGTTGGAATGTTATTCACCTTTCCCTTTCAGGGCTACTCATTTCTTTCAATCACATTTTCGACCTTGTTCTTATTTGCATCCTATTGGTACGTTTGGTTTTTTATAAGAAATACACCTAAAAACCTGAAGAACAGTAATTGGTATAAGTATATACGAATAGCCCTGTTTTACAATGTAATTTCAACTTTGGGCCCTTGGGCTTTGGGGATTGTTATGGCTACTTTAGGCAAAGCTTCAATCTGGTATAAAATTTCAATTTATTTCTATCTACATTTTCAGTATAACGGTTGGATGTTGGTTGCCCTACTGGGCATATTGATTGCAATATTAGAAAAGAAAGGTATCCACCTTTCAAGAAACCAACACAACTATCTTTTCTATTCTGTGAATTTTGGGGTGGTATTTACGTTCTTCCTTTCTATACTTTGGGCAGCCCCAATGAAAATTCTTTATGTATTCAATGGATTAGGCGTGGTTTTTCAGCTTTTTGCTTTTCTTTTATTATTAAGATGGTTTTCTAAAAACAAAATGCTATTGAAAGGTAGTTTTAGTAATCTTCAGGTTCTAATCGGCAAGGCCGTTTGGGTTATTTTAGGCCTAAAGATTGTCCTTCAGCTCATTACTTCGATACCTTATTTTGCCAATCTGGCTTTTTCTATTTTAGAATTTACCATTGGTTATTTGCACCTAACTTTTTTGGGTGTTATAAGTATGAGTCTATTTCTCTTTTTTGATTACTTAAGATTATTTCAAATCAGTAAAAAGGTAGTCTATCTTTTTTTGTCAGGTTTTATTTTGACTGAGGCACTTATATTTTATAAAGGAATTATTATATGGCTAAACAAAGTGATATTTAAAGGATACTATTTTTCACTTGTAGTTGTGAGTGCAGTTTTAGTTTTGGCAATAGGTATATTATTACTACAAAACTCAAAACATCTAATATTTAATAGCAAAAAATAATGGGTAGAAATTCAATCATCAATTTGCCTTTAAAAACAACTATGCTTTAGGGTTAAATTCAAAAAATTATTAATTATGATACACATTCTAACAACAGGCGGAACCATTGAAGGCTTGGATTATGAAGATGAGAAAGACATCACAAAATCCAATGTTACAATTAAGGATTTTCTGCTTAACGCTAATGTTAATCTCGAATTTACCATTGAGAATATTTTCAGGAAAGATAGTCGTGCAATAGATGAAGATGACCTTAAAATTTTAGCAAAAAAGGTTAAATCATCAAAAGCATCAAAAATACTGATTACCCACGGTACTTACACTATGGAAGATACTGCAAAATATATAGGAAAGCTAAACTTAAATAAAACTATTGTCTTGGTAGGATCTTTCATATTAGGCTCATCCGCTGAAACAGATGCCCCTTTTAATTTGGGATATGCAATTTGTTCACTTCAATTTCTAAAACCAGATGTTTATGTTGCAATGAATGGGCAGGTGTTCCATTGGACTAATGTCAGAAAGAATATAGTGTTAAACAAATTTGAACGTAATGATCAATAATATAAATGTTTGGGACATCAATACATTGGACGACTTTTTTCTATCTATTAATTGATACGTTCATTGTATTGCTTACAATTTACTTTTCAAGAAAGAAAACGCGCAGTAGTCTTAGGCGTTTTCTCTACCTCGGAATCCTGTTTGTTGCTTATAATGCGACTGGTGGGTTCTTACCTATTGACAACTTCTCAGGCCCTTTTATTTTACAGTACATAATCACGTATGGCGTGGCAATAGCATTGTGCGTTTATATTGTTTACTACCTCTATAAAGAATACGATATTATTGTTTTGAAATTCAATTCGTCAATTAGAAACCTTGCTATACTGGCAAGCGTGAGTTTTGTAGTACTGTTTTTAATCCCTTATTTTCTGACAGATTCCCTTAATTCTGCACGATTTTTATTTACCATACCCATATCCGTTATTGCTTTTATTTTTCTCTTTATTTTTTATCGTCGTATATCAAATCCCAGCAATCCAAATCCTTTCATACTAAGACGAAATAAGCTTTCGATGGTAAGTGTTGCCAGTATAGCTTTATTACCGATTTGCACAGTCATCGGCGACTACCAATGGATAACATTTACGGTAATGAACTTGGCTTTCTTTGCTATAACTGCGATTGAAGCAGATAGGTATTTGTATTTCATAGAAAACAATAACCGAATGTATGAAGTCTTTGCATTGAAGAAAAAACAACGTGACGAGTCTATTGAGCGCAAAATTATTTATGAAGATTTAACCAGACGAGAAATCGAAGTAGCTTTGTCAATTTTAAGTAATTTAAGCTACAAAAACATTGCAAAAGACCTGTTCATTGCAGAAAGTACCGTATCAAAACACGCATCAAATATTTTCAAAAAAACAAGTGTAAAGAATAGGCGTGAATTTTTAAAACGTTTTAGGAAGAAAAAATAAGCAAATTCAATCATTCCAGATTGTACTATTCACACTACCTCACAGATAATCCGTATAAAAATACGGACTGTTCCGTAATTATATACGGTATGTTTTCCTTGTAAAATTACGAAGTAAAGTTACATTAGTAAGAGTTCCATAAAATACACCAATGAGCCACAAATTTTATGAACCTTGGCTTTCATTTATACCGTTTTGCAGGACTATGATTTCAACCAATCAATCGAATCAACTAAATCCCATTTCTATGGTTTTCAACTCTAAAGTTCCTGCTTATGAACTCGCAATTACTATCAAAAAAACTATTAAAGGACCTGGATGATTTTAAAATCCAAAATGGAAACATTTTAGAACAGGCATTTCAATCTATTAAAGCCTGTCGCAAACTATTGAGCGCTTATAAAAAGGAAATAATTGAAACGAAATTCAAAACGATTCAAGATGAAATTGATTTCTTTAAGAAAACGAAGCAGCTTCCACTTATCAAACTCATCTACTTTTCAGAAATACATTCCTTTGAGATTCAACTTCCAAAGGGCGATAAGGATGCCCAACTAAAATCGATTAAAAAGAAAATCAACAAACTCAATCGCTTCTTTCTGTACAATATCGATTTTGGGCGTTACGTAAATTCTGGTGCTACCCATTTTGACAAGGCATACTACACCAGAGATTATCTTGAGACATTCCACATCACTACGTCAAAATTCTACTTTCAAGACCCAGAGTTTTGTACACCAAGAGATATGCTACTTGGAAAATACAAGGCGTATGATCTGTTAGTGATTTATTTGGATGAAAAAAAGCATCGGATTCGGAAAGGATTGAATAGCAAATTAAATGGTACTAAACCATTGGAAAAGATACATTGGCCATTTTCAAATACAGATTATGTAGAATTGGTATATGCGCTCTGCTCAAAGGGATTGGGCAAACAGGACAATCAAGCTATTATGCAGGTTTCCAAAAAAATGCAACAGCTATTTGATATTGAGCCAAAGGACATCTATAAAACCTATCAGGACATCAAAAACAGAAAGAATAGCAGGACACTTTTCCTCGATGAACTTTCCACCTCGTTACTCATAGAAATGGACAAAAGCGAGGAATAACAGGCGAATATTTCTATTAAAAAAAGACCGTAGTACGGTTGACCTACGGTCTTTTGGTTTTGGAAGCATTCTTCATATAATTTAGTGTGATTTGATACACTATTACTACTTCACAACCCTCAAAACACCACAAAACTAATCAAATTTCAAGATGTTAAATTTTGACCGTAGTACGGTCGTACTGGGGAATAAAATCCAATAAACCTATTCAAATTTGTAGAACGAAAGTCAAATCAGGTCAGGGACTGTCATTTAAAATAATAAACACAGATAGTCCCTTTTCATTAAACCGTTCTATTATGCCGACAAGTATCATTACCACAGACGACCTTCGGGAATTCAAAATGGAATTGCTCGATGACATTAAACAATTATTGACCAGACAAGCCAGCGGTAAGCTGAAGAAATATCTCAAATCCTCTGAGGTTATGGACTTGCTTCAAGTAAGCCCTGGCACCTTGCAAAATCTTCGAATCAATGGCACATTACCTTACACCAAAGTGGGTGGCATTATCTATTACGATACCGAGGAAATTCAAAAAGTGATGGATGCCAACCGTGTGCGCCACGGTCTAAATTCTTAAGTGATGAACTATATAAAGCTACTTAATGCGGCTTTTGAGAAGTTCTATTTTGATGACCGCCTTAATCCAACGCATATCAGCCTGTATATGGCGCTGTTCCAAGAATGGAACAGTTGCCGCTTTATGGATGAATTTTATGTGAACCGACGAGATTTAATGCGATGTGCCAAGATAGGTTCAAAATCCACATACCATAGATGTATTGTGGAACTGGATTCTTGGCAATACCTCTCTTATTTTCCTTCCAACAATCCATACAAAGGCAGCAAAATAAAGATGGCCATTATTGGGACAAGTGATGAACCAGTTGTGGGACAGTACAATCCCATATTAGAACAGCTTGCGGAACAGTACCATCCCAGAGGTGTACCGCTTGAGGGACACCACCATCCCAAAAATGGACAGGTTGTGAACCTACACCGTCCCATAGATGGACAAGCATTGGTATCTGAAACAAACAATATCAAACAGGAAAACTATATAAAACAGCCAAAGGGCTGGCAGGCCGTTTTTATTTTTTTTGAAGAAAAAGGTTTTGATGCTAATGAGGCAAAAAAATTCTATGAGCATTACCAAACCAGAAATTGGCAAACAGGCGATGGAAAAGAGATTAGAGATTGGCGAGCCGTAGCCATCAACTGGATGGACAGGACCGAAATATTCGACGAGGAAAACAAAGCAAACGAAAAACAAGCGTCCCAAATCAAGGACAACTTGCGAACCACTAAAAACAAAGATTATGGACAACCCCTCTAAAATAACCGAAGGTGGCGTGGAATATTCGCTCGGAAAATTTGATGGTAAAAGTGTTCTCTACGATTTTCCAAAAATATTGATTTACCTGAATGCCAAGGGCAAACTGTTGTTTGGTAAAAGATTCAGGATTTATGATGAGGACAAGGATATTCTGCTGAAGCTCTGTTCCTATTTCATCAAGGACAAGGATAACTGTGAGACTTATGGCATTGACATTGACAAAGGGATTCTACTTTCCGGACCAGTTGGCTGTGGCAAAACCAGTTTGATGAAATTGTTGCGCCATTTGGTTCCGTTGCAACGCCCTTACGAAATGATTCCCTGCCGAAACGTAACCTTCAGTTTTAATCATTTAGGCTTTAAAACCGTTGAAGAATATGGTAACACCAAATTTTACTGTTTTGATGATTTAGGCGTGGAACCGTCTGGCAGATTCTACGGAAAGGATCTTAATGTGATGGGCGAAGTGCTTTTATCTCGATACGAGCTGTACTTACAAACCAAACACAAAATCAAGACCCACGCCACCACCAATCTCAACGCAGAAGAACTGGAAGAACGTTATGGTAATCGTGTCCGTAGTCGAATGCGGGAACTTTTTAATTTGATTGCTTTTGATACTAAAGCTGGGGATAAACGGAAGTGAATTTAAGGTATGGCTTTTTAACAACAATTTTTATTTTCTTGAATCGGCGGACAAGCCACAGTACCATAAGAACAGAATACACAACAATCCCCTTCTTTTGGTTTCAGAACAGTTTTGCAATTCTCACATTCATAAAAGAATTGACAGGCGGTGGTTGGCATTTCTTCAGCCTTTTTGTGGCCGCATTCTGGACAGGTAATCGTAGATTTTAATTGAATCTTCATTATTCTATTATTTTGTACCCCGTGCTTTCTATAGCTTTTCGGATTGTGGGCAAATCGGTTTTGGTCTTGTCAAATTCCACTATGGTATTAGCATTTTCGTAGCTGGCTTTGATAGAAATAATTCCGTCCAATTTATTGACTTCGCTTTCTACGTGTGCCTCACAACCTGCACAGGTCATTCCAGCGACTTCAAAAGTCTG
>CAJXVG010000132.1 GCA_913061495.1 uncultured Winogradskyella sp. | reverse complement strand
CGAGATCAGCCTCGGTCTCGTGGGCTCGGAGATGTGTATAAGAGACAGGCTCTATTTTCATCTGAAAGCTCTCCCCAAACACCTCTAATCCCAACAATAGCTCTTAAATTATACTTTTTAAGAAAAGGGATCCTCGAAAACACACGTCCGTTAAAATTATGTTCTACATGGACAGAAGTGTAGGTATCTGTAACAAATTCGTAGAAGTCTAATTGGGAAAATGTATTGTAAATGGAGAAATAGGTTTGGTTTCCTGGCACTACACTCAACAAAGCCAATGGCACTTCGCCAAAGGTTTTACCTAATTCTATTGATGTGGTTAAACGCCCAAAAGCACCTATTTGCCATGGTTGAATATATGAGAACTGCAATTTAGTGTAGTCAAAATCACTATTAAACCAATCTCTGTCTCCTCTACTTATCTGTGTAAACAAACGTGCAAAATTATCGTTTTTCTCTCTTCGCTCTACGCCAAAACCTGTCATTTCGCGTTTCGGAAAATAGGATAAAGACAATCGGGATTCAAATTGATCCACTTCAGATTGAACACCATTAGGTGCATTTGGATCATTATAATCTAAACTAAAAGTTGGTGAAGCAGATCTTAATGCTCTAAAACTCCCATCAAAACGTACCACAAAATTACGCCAAGGCTCAATGGAAGCTCCTAAATTGGTAAGCTTAATATTGGTAAGCTTATCATTAGTGCCTGTATTAATAACAGAAGATGACGCCAAACTACGCCCTAATACGTCTGTTGAACTTGTTAAACTTGCTCCGGTTTGCTCTATATCTCTTCTGGTACCTCCAAATAAAGTGAGCCTACTCCGTTTATCAAGCAACCATTTTCCTGAGAGTCCATATTTAAATTTATCATCACCAAACCCGTAAGCTACAAAACCCTCGAGTCTCCAAAGATCATTCTGACCAAAATAGGTTCTCCCTCCAGCTCTTAGCCTTAACTTTTCCACTTCATTATAACCAAAGGTTGAAAAAATAGGTCCATAATCAAAATTAATACTTGGGAATTCTACATAACCTGAAGCCAAAATGCTCCCTATATTGTATAGTCTTTGAAATTTCTTAACCGTTTTAAGCGTGTCTAACATTTTGTAAACACCTCTTTCATCTTTATTTAAAGATTCTAAACGATTCTTTTCCCAAAACTCATCTTCCCTATTGTAAACATCAGTGTCGTAATTGTAAACTTCTTTGTCATAAAATTCAGGGTTCTTAGGTTGGTCAAACTTATAGTTATCATAAAGTGTGGTACGCTTACCATAAACTCCTCGTGAAGTTTCTTTTTTATTCAATGCAAAATCCGAAAGGAAATAATCTCTTTTAATCAGAAAAACAGAATCATTCAATACTTCGAACTCTTGCTCAATATAAATTTCTTTTACCCAGTTGATATTAGCACTTTTTGATGCCTGAAGGTTTATTTCCTTTATGGCAAACGTAGAATCGTTTACCCAAAAATCACCTTTAAAAGTGAGTTCGTTTTTTCGTCTTGGATAATATATAATATTGTAGCACCATTTATCTCCAATAAAAGCACTATCGGCTAAAACGTAATTATAGGTTTGAATTCCTGTACGACTAAGCGGACTTGTAAAACTTTTATCAAAAAACTTTAAGTAATTATTATAAACATTGTATTCTGAATATAAATCATCTACAAAGTCAATAATCACTTGGTTGTTACTAAATCCTGAATTTTTATTTCCCAATAACTCTTCAAGTTCTTCATTAATTATATTGTCACCATAAACTTTTTTGAAAGATTCATTTATAAAAATAGGAAGATAGGTTTTACCCGTAATATTAGAGGTGTCTACTTCTTCAAACACAAACTCCATACCTTTAAACAACCTACTTTTAATTAAACTGCTATCTATGGTATTTAGGTCAAACTCTACTTTTTCATATTGATTATATTCATATTGATCAAATTGGCTGAGTCCGTTTTGTCGTTTACGTTCCCAAATTTTCTTTAAAATTCGGATTGCGGGATTTTCGGATGCTTTTTTGGATTGCTTACCTGTAACTATTACCACTTCATCTAATGAAGATGCTTCCTCCTTCAAATTAAATTTTAAATCGTAATTAACACGTTTGGAAAGTTGGTATTCTTGGATTTCAAATCCTAAGAAAGATATAATTAAGGTTTCCCAGGTTTCGTCAGATTCTAAATAGAATTTGCCATCTTCATTAGTGATTGTACCAATTGTAGAACCTTTAAAAATTACATTAGCAAATGCTATGGGCTGATCGTTTTCATCATACACATAGCCGCTAACTTTTGTTTGGGCTAAGGCGGCTATAGTTCCGAATAATAAAAAGGTAATAAGTAGATTTAGCTTCATATTAAAAAAACTTCATCAATTATTGTGCTAATAACAAGCTCAAACTAACTGATGAAGTTTGTATAACGCAGAAAACTGCAGTTTATTTATTTGTACATCACTTTTTTCACCGCCTTAACCACATCGTCGCTATTTGGCAACCACTCGGCTAATAAAACTGGTGAATATGGTGCAGGTGTATCTGCTGTATTTATTTTTACAATAGGAGCATCCAAATAATCAAATGCTTCAGATTGCACTAAATAGGTGATTTCTGTCGCAACATTACCAAATGGCCATGCTTCTTCCAATACCACAAGACGATTGGTCTTCTTTACGGACTCTAAAATAGCTTTTCTGTCCATAGGTCTAACGGTACGCAAATCGATAATTTCACAAGAAATTCCGTCTTTTTCTAATTCGTCTGCAGCTTTATAGGCTTCTTTTATAATTTTTCCAAAAGACACAATTGTAACATCCGTACCTTCTCGTTTAATTTCTGCAACTCCAATTGGGATGGTGTACTCACCTTCTGGTACTTCTCCTTTATCACCATACATTTGCTCACTTTCCATAAAAATCACAGGATCGTCATCTCTTATAGCTGATTTCAACAAACCTTTGGCATCGTAAGGGTTAGATGGCACAATGACTTTTAAACCTGGAGTATTGGCAAACCAACTCTCAAAGGCTTGTGAATGTGTTGCAGCCAATTGACCTGCAGAAGCCGTTGGCCCTCTAAATACTATTGGACATTTAAATTGCCCACCAGACATTTGTCTAATTTTAGCAGCATTGTTTATAATTTGGTCAATGCCAACCAAAGAGAAATTAAAGGTCATGTACTCCACAATAGGACGGTTACCTGTCATGGTAGAGCCTATCGCTACACCTGCAAAACCTAACTCTGAAATCGGAGTGTCAATAACACGCTTGGCACCAAACTCATCTAACATACCTTTGGATGCCTTATAAGCACCATTATATTCTGCAACTTCCTCACCCATTAAATACACACTTTCATCTCTGCGCATTTCTTCACTCATGGCTTCACAAACCGCTTCTCTAAATTGAATTGTCTTCATGTTCTATTTTTAATCGAATAGCAAAAATAAGGATAAAAAGGAAAACTATATAAATCAAATTTCTTTAAAATTTATTATGCACGCATAGTAAAATTTCAATTAATTATATTTATCTTCGTGGACGAAAAGAATTTACATTTTAAATAAATAATTTTTATGAAAATATTAGTATGTATTAGTCATGTTCCTGATACGACATCAAAAATCAATTTTACGGATAACGACACAAAGTTTGACACCAATGGTGTACAATTTGTTATAAATCCTAATGACGAATTTGGTTTAACACGTGCTATGTGGTTTAAAGAAAAACAAGGCGCAAGCGTAGATGTGGTTAATGTTGGTGGTCCAGAAACTGAACCAACATTACGTAAAGCATTAGCAATTGGTGCAGATACCGCAATACGTGTAAACACTCCTGCAACTGATGGGTTTTCTGTAGCTAAACAATTAGCAAACGTTGTAAAAGATGGTGGTTATGATTTGGTAATTGCAGGAAGAGAGTCTATTGATTATAATGGTGCAATGGTACCAGGTATGTTAGCCTCTATGGTTGACGCCAATTTTGTGACCAACTGTATTAATTTAGAAATTGATGGCACAAATGCAAAAGCTGTCCGCGAAATAGATGGTGGGAAAGAAACCGTTTCCACTTCACTACCACTTGTAATTGCAGGTCAAAAAGGTTTAGTTGAAGAAAGTGATTTACGCATTCCAAACATGCGAGGCATTATGATGGCTCGTAAAAAACCTCTGAAGGTGGTTGAACCGACAGATGCAACATCTGAAACCTCAACAGCGAGTTTTGAAAAACCAGCTCCAAAAGGGGACGTGAAATTAGTTGATGCAGACAATATAGATGAATTGGTAAACTTACTTCATAATGAAGCTAAAGTGATATAAATTACCTTTCCTGTCCAAACAGGAATCTTTAAATTAATAAATAGTTAGATTTCTGATTTTTATCAGAAACGAAATTAAAACAAAATATTATGTCCGTTTTAGTATATACAGAATCCGAACAAGGAAAATTTAAAAAAGCTGCTTTTGAAGTGGTATCGTACGCCAAAGCTGTAGCTGACCAAATGGGAACTTCAGTTACTGCGGTTGCTGTTAATGCAGACAATGCAGAATCTCTTGGAAACTATGGTGCTTCAAAAGTTCTATCAATTAAAAATGATGGGTTGAGTAAATTCAACGCAAAAAAATATGCAGCCGCTATCGAAGATGCAGCAAAAAATGAAGGAGCAAAAGTTGTTGTGCTAAGTTCTAGTGCTAACAGTAAGTATTTAGCTCCACTTTTAGCTGTTGGTTTAGATGCAGGCTATGTATCTAATGTAGTTGAAGTGCCTTCAAGTACATCTCCATTTACAGTAAAACGTACTGCTTTTACAAATAAAGCTTTCGCTAATACAGAAATCAACACTGATGTTAAAATTGTTGGGATTTCCAATAACTCATTCGGTTTGGTAGAATCTGATGGAAGTGCTTCTGTTGAAGATTTTTCACCTTCAATTCCAGACTCAGGTGTGACTGTTGAATCTGTTGATAAAGCTTCAGATAAAGTTGCCATTGCAGATGCAGAAATTGTAGTTTCAGGTGGACGTGGTTTAAAAGGTCCGGAAAACTGGGGAATGGTAGAGGAATTGGCCGAAGTATTGGGTGCTGCAACAGCGTGCTCTAAACCTGTTTCCGATTTGGGCTGGAGACCTCATAGTGAGCACGTAGGGCAAACTGGGAAACCAGTAGCTGCAAACTTATACATTGCTATTGGTATCTCTGGTGCAATTCAGCATTTGGCTGGTATTAATGCTTCAAAAGTAAAAGTGGTCATTAATACAGATCCTGAAGCTCCTTTCTTTAAGGCTGCAGATTATGGTATTGTTGGTGATGCTTTTGAAGTAGTCCCTAAATTGACCGAAAAATTAAAGAAGTTTAAAGCTCAAAACGCATAATTTTAGTACCTTGTAATAATAAGGACTGTTTAAATTTAGAAACACCTAAATCTTTCGGTTTTTCATCGATTGAAACGGGAAATTATCCAAATATGCTTCAAGCAGTTGGTAAAGTCCAAATTTAAACAGTTCTTTGCGTTTTATAATTTATGAGTTTAGTTCGTTTAAATATCAAAGGCATTTCTTACAGCCAAACCCAAAATGGCGCATATGCTCTAATTTTGAATGAAGTTGATGGAGACAGAAAACTTCCTATTGTAATCGGTGCGTTTGAAGCACAATCCATTGCTATTGCTTTAGAAAAAGAAATTAGGCCACCACGTCCTTTAACCCACGATTTGTTCAAAAATTTTGCAGATCGGTTTGATATTGTTGTTAAACAAGTTATCATTCACAAATTGGTGGACGGTGTCTTTTACTCAAGTTTAATTTGCGAACGTGATAAAATCGAAGAAATCATAGATGCCAGAACCAGTGATGCTATTGCTTTAGCTTTACGCTTTCAAGCTCCTATTTTTACTTATAAGAATATTTTGGATAAAGCAGGTATTTACCTTAAAGTAAACCCGAAGAAAGATGAAGAAGAACAAGATAGCATTCTTGTAGATGATATTATTGCCGAAGAAATTGAAGCCGCAACCGCTGGCGAAGAAACCTACAAAGATAAATCCCTTGAAGAGCTCAACAAACTCTTAGACAAAGCTGTTAATAACGAAGATTATGAAACTGCAGCTAAAATAAGGGACGAGATTTCCAAACGTTAACATTCTACTGATGAAATATTTTTTCCTGGCTGTAACAGCTATTTTTTTTGGTCTTTCAAGTTCTTTTTCTCAAGATATTGAAGTAACAAAGACCAAAGACAGTTTAGAAATAGATGTCACCCAGCAAAAAGTTGAGAGCCCAAAAGATGAAAAATTAAACCTTTGGCAACTATCGGAACATAAAATTTATGAAACCTATCCTGATAGTTTAAAAAATGAAGTAGATTTTATTAAAGGAAAAGAGTTTTTAGAACTTAAGGAAAACGGTGAATATTTCTCGATTTTAAACAATCAATTTAACAAAGGTATTTGGCTTCAAAACAACAAGCTGATTGTCTTTAAACAAAAAGCACCAACGGTAGTTGATATTTATTACGAAATTATTGAGCATACAAAAGATGTTCTAACCCTTAAAAACGGAAATGAAATTCTAAAGTACATTTCTAGCTCACATCCAGCTTTTATTCCACAACAAGAAGTTACCGAAACCATAATACCAAACCAAGGTTTTTCATTAAACAGTTTGTGGAGAGGCGTTTTGGGAATGGTATCACTTATATTCATTGCACTTTTATTTAGCAGTAACCGTAAAGCAATTAACTGGAGAACAGTTGGTATTGGTTTGGCATTTCAACTAGTAATTGCCATTGGAGTTTTAAAAGTTAAATTTATAAAAGTAATTTTTGAAAGCATCGGTCAAGTCTTTATCAATATTTTAGATTTTACAAGGGCTGGAAGTGAGTTCTTGTTCAGTGGAGTCATGGATGTTAATTCCTATGGTTTCATATTTGCTTTTCAAGTATTACCAACTATTCTATTCTTTTCGGCATTGACTTCGGTATTGTTTTACCTAGGTATTATTCAAAAAGTAGTAAAAGCTTTTGGGTGGTTATTGACCAAGTTACTTAAAATCTCTGGTGCAGAGAGTTTAAGTGTTGCCGGAAATATCTTTTTAGGACAAACCGAAGCTCCACTTTTAATCAAAGCGTATTTGGAAAAAATGAATAAATCCGAAATACTCTTAGTAATGATTGGTGGTATGGCAACTGTTGCTGGTGCTGTATTGGCAGCCTATATTGGCTTTTTGGGAGGTGACGATCCGGCTTTACGATTGGTTTACGCAAAACACTTATTGGCTGCATCTGTAATGGCTGCACCTGGAGCTATTGTAATTTCAAAAATATTATTCCCACAAACAGAAAAAATAAACAAAGATGTTGCCGTTTCACAAGAAAAAATAGGAGCCAATATTTTAGACGCTATTGCCAATGGCACCACAGAGGGTTTAAGGTTAGCCGTAAATGTTGGCGCTATGCTTTTGGTATTTGTTGCATTTATAGCGATGATAAATGGTATCTTAGGTTGGGTAGGTGATGTGACTTCCCTCAATGCTTGGATGGCTGCAAATACACCTTATCCCAACTTATCTCTAGAAGCTGTTTTAGGGACTGTTTTCGCTCCATTAATGTGGCTCATTGGTGTTGCAAAAGAAGACGTAATGATGATGGGACAGTTGTTGGGCATTAAATTAGCAGCGAGTGAATTTGTTGGTTACATTCAGTTAGCTGACCTCAAAAATGTAGCAAATGCAACGCACCTTAATTATAACAAATCGGTAATTATGGCGACGTATATGCTTTGTGGTTTTGCAAATTTTGCCTCTATCGGAATTCAGATTGGTGGCATTGGCTCTTTAGCACCAGGACAGCGAAAGCAATTGTCTAAATTTGGCATGAAAGCTTTAATAGGTGGTACAATTGCCTCATTGATTTCTGCAACAATTGCTGGAATGATAATTGGGTAACACAATTCTTACTAAAGTAAAAATCTTAGTTAATAACTTTTAATATTATACAAGG
>CAJXVG010000131.1 GCA_913061495.1 uncultured Winogradskyella sp. | reverse complement strand
TACACGTAAGGAGTCGTCGGCAGCGTCAGATGTGTATAAGAGACAGGAATTAAGAAACTGGTTAGACGCATTTAATCTTAGTCACCCTTTGGTTATTGCAGGTCCATGCAGTGCTGAAACCGAAGCACAGGTTTTAAAAATTGCACATCAACTAAAGGATAGCGATGCCACGGTTTTAAGAGCTGGTATCTGGAAACCAAGAACACGTCCCGGAAATTTTGAAGGTGTGGGAGCATTAGGTTTAAAATGGTTGCAAAAAGCTAAGGAAGAAACAGGTATGATGATTACCACTGAGGTGGCAAATGCAAACCATGTAGAGTTGGCATTAAAACATGATGTAGATATTCTGTGGATTGGAGCACGTACAACGGTAAGCCCATTTATTGTACAGGAAATTGCAGACGCCTTAAAAGGAACGGATAAACCTGTATTGATAAAGAATCCTGTAAATCCAGATTTAGCTTTGTGGTTAGGTGCAGTAGAGCGTTTTTATACCAATGACATTCATAATCTTGGTGTTATTCATAGAGGGTTTTCAACCTATGAAAAAACCCGTTACAGAAATAATCCCGAATGGCAAATTGCTGTAGATTTACAGAACCGTTTTCCAGACTTACCACTAATTTTAGATCCATCACATATTGCAGGAAGACGTGATATTATTTTTGACTTATGCCAAACAGCATTAGATTTAAACTACGATGGATTGATGGTAGAAACCCACTATGATCCAGATAATGCATGGAGTGATGCAGCACAACAAATCACACCAGAAACATTGATTAAGTTTACCGAAGATTTAAAAATAAGAAAGGAAGTAGGAGAGGCAACTGAGTTTAAAAACAGAATAAACACATTAAGAACCCAAATTGACGTAATTGATCATCAGTTAATTGAAATGTTAGGCAAACGAATGAAAATTGCAGACGATATTGGGAAACTTAAAAAAGATCATAATGTAGCAGTGTTGCAATCTAAACGTTGGAATGAGATTTTAGGGAAAATGATTTTACAAGGAGAAGAGAAAAACTTAAGTGAAGAATTTATTCTTAGAGTTTTTAAAGCGATTCACCAAGAATCTATAAATCATCAAGAAGAAGTTATTAATAAATAACGAAATAAAAGGCTCGCAATTTGCGAGTTTTTTTGTTTCATAATCCAATATTAGCCATCTTTGTTATAATGACAGGAACAGTTTACAAATCCACTGGTAGTTGGTACACCGTAAAAACCATGAACGGTAAATTCTACGAATGCAGAATTAAAGGACGTTTTAGACTTCAAGGTATAAAAAGTACCAATCCTATTGCTGTTGGTGATAAGGTGGAATTTGAGTTGGAAACAAAAAACAATACTAAAACAGGTGTTATTAACCGTATTGAAGAAAGAAAAAACTATATAGTTCGAAAATCGGTAAATTTATCTAAGCAAACTCATATCATCGCTTCAAATATAGATCAGCTTTTTTTATTGATTACCATAAATAATCCACCAACATTTGCAAGCTTTATAGATCGTTTTTTGGTAACTGCAGAAGCCTATTCTATCAAAACGGTTTTATTATTTAATAAAATTGATGCATATAACGAGGAGACGCTTTTAGAAGTGAAGTATCTCGCCAATCTTTATCGTAATATCGGTTACGAATGTATTGGTATTTCTGCCGAAACAGGTAAAAATGTAGAAAAAGTAAAAGAGCTTATGATGGGTAAAGTCAGTATGTTCGCTGGTCATTCAGGTGTTGGTAAATCTACCTTGGTCAATGCCATAGAGCCATCATTAGATTTAAAAACAAAAGCTATCTCAAATCAGCACATGCAAGGTCAGCATACCACTACATTTGCAGAAATGTTTGATCTAAGCTTCGATGCCAAAATTATAGATACACCAGGTATAAAAGGGTTTGGAGTAGTGGATATGGAACGGGAAGAAGTTGGAGATTATTTTCCAGAATTTTTTGAACTAAAACAAGATTGCAAGTTTAATAATTGCCTGCATTTAAAAGAACCAAAATGTGCTGTAAAAGAAGCGCTTGAAAATGATGAAGTATCTTTTTCAAGATATCGAAGTTATATTCAGATTTTAGAAGGAGAAGATGAACACTATAGAACGGACAATTGGGATAACGAATGAAAGTAGTTTTACAACGTGTTTCTGAAGCATCAGTAGTTATAGGTAATTCTGAAGTTGCATCTATCCAAAAAGGGCTTTTGGTTCTATTGGGTATTGTAACTGACGACACTAAAGAGGATGTGGATTGGCTTTGCAAAAAAATTCTAAATCTTCGTATTTTTTCAGATGAAAATGGAGTAATGAATAATTCATTAATTAATTCAAATGGTGAAATTATTGTGGTTAGCCAATTTACGCTTCATGCAAGCACTAAAAAAGGTAACAGGCCAAGTTACATAAAAGCTGCTAAACCAGATGTTGCTATTCCGTTATATGAGGACTTTGTGGAAAATCTTCAATCAGAATTAGGGAAACCAATTCAAACAGGTGAGTTTGGTGCGGATATGAAAGTGCATTTGGTCAACGATGGACCAGTTACTATATTAATAGACTCTAAAAATCGAGAATAATATGAACATAAAAAACGCACAAATAGAAGTTGACAAATGGATAAAAGAACATGGAGTCCGCTACTTTAATGAACTTACTAACATGGCACAACTCACTGAAGAAGTGGGTGAAGTTGCTCGTATCATAGCAAGACGTTACGGAGAGCAAAGTGAAAAAGAAAGTGATAAGGATAAAGATTTGGGCGAAGAATTAGCAGATGTCATCTTCGTAGTACTTTGTTTGGCTAACCAAACAGGAATAGATCTCCAAGACGCGTTTGAAAAAAAAATGTATAAAAAAACCAAACGAGACCACGATAGGCATCATAATAATGATAAATTAAAGTAATTTTATTCCCGCAAAAGCGGGAATCTTTTTTATATGGACATTACTCTTTACAAATCATCCACAAATAAATCATCATCAGTTAATATCACGGGATCTAAAAGTGAATCTAATCGCTTACTGCTTTTGCAAGCTTTGTACCCAAATATTCATATTAAAAACCTGTCCAATTCCGATGATTCGGTTTTAATGCAAAAGGCATTAAATTCAAAAAATAATATCATCGATGTTCATCATGCTGGTACTGCAATGCGATTTTTAACCGCATACTTTTCTATTCAAAAAGACACAGAAATTACGCTCACAGGTTCTTCCCGTATGAAAGAACGACCAATAAAAATCCTAGTTAATGCACTTCGGTCTTTAGGTGCTGAAATCACGTATTTGGAAAACGAAGGTTTTCCACCTTTAAAAATAAAAGGAACCAAACTCATTAAAAACGAGGTAAGCTTAGATGCAAATGTTAGCAGTCAATATATTTCGGCATTATTGCTAATCGCGTCAAAACTAGAAAATGGTTTAAAGTTGAATTTAAAAGGAAAAATAACCTCAATTCCATATATCAATATGACATTGAGTTTACTAAACCAAATTGAGGTCACTACGGACTTTAAAAACAATACAATTTCTGTTCAGCCAAGTAAAGGTGAAGCTAAAACCCAATCGCTCACAGTTGAATCCGATTGGTCATCAGCTTCATATTTTTATAGTATTGCTGCTTTAAGTGATTTGGGTACTGAAATTCAATTGGCTTCTTACAAAAAAGACTCACTTCAAGGAGATTCTGTTTTGTCTGAAATTTACAAGCAATTTGGTGTTAAAACAACTTATAATAAACATACATTAACACTTGAAAAATCAGCAAAAACATCTAAAAATACTACTATTGATTTAGATTTAAGTAGTGCGCCAGATATAGCCCAGACTATTGCAGTAACCGCTTTTGGCTTGGGATTAGAATGTAAGTTAACAGGACTTCACACTTTAAAAATAAAAGAAACCGATCGTTTGGTAGCACTAAAAACTGAACTTGAAAAATTAGGAGCACAAGTAGATATAACTTTAGATACGCTACAACTAAAACCTTCAAATAAAATTAAAAATAAAAGAGTAATAGAAACTTATAACGATCACAGAATGGCTATGGCCTTTGCGCCACTTGCATTAAAAACAGAAATAACTGTAAAAGACGCCAACGTGGTTAGTAAATCTTACCCACAATTTTGGGAAGATTTAAAAGCAATAGGTTTTAATTTAAAATAAACCGTTATTTACTTGACAAGGCCTATGTTGAGATTGTATATTTGCAACTTCAAAAAAATAGAAACACGTACGTATGAAATTATCACACTTCAATTTTGAACTTCCAGATGAGTTATTGGCCGAGCATCCTGCAGAACACAGAGATGAGGCAAGGTTAATGGTACTCAATAGAGAAAAGCAAACTATTGAACACAAGCTTTTTAAGGATATCATTGATTATTTTGACGAAGGTGACGTAATGATTTTGAACAATACCAAAGTGTTTCCGGCACGTTTGTTCGGTAACAAAGAAAAAACAGGAGCTAGGATTGAGGTATTCTTATTGCGAGAATTAAACCAAGACCAACGCCTTTGGGATGTATTGGTAGATCCTGCACGTAAAATCAGAATCGGAAATAAATTATATTTCGGTGAGGACGAAACTTTGGTAGCTGAGGTTATTGATAATACAACATCTAGAGGTCGTACGTTACGTTTTTTGTATGATGGCTCTTATCACGATTTCAGAACTAAATTGACACAACTTGGGGAAACTCCACTCCCTAAATACATAAAAAGAGATGTAGAGCCAGAGGATGAAGAGCGTTACCAAACAATCTTCGCAAAAAATGAAGGTGCAGTTGCTGCTCCTACGGCTGGTATGCACTTTTCAAAGCATTTATTAAAGCGTTTAGAGATTAAAGGTGTGGAAACGGCTGAAGTAACGCTTCATGTTGGTTTAGGAACATTTAATCCTGTTGAGGTTGAAGATTTATCGAAACATAAAATGGACAGTGAAGAAATAGTTATCACTGAAAAAGCAGCCGGAACGGTAAATAAAGGAATAGAAAATAAAAGACGTGTTTGCGCTGTTGGAACTACATCCATGCGTACTATTGAAAGCTCAGTATCTTCAAACGGAAGATTAAATGCTTTTGATGGTTGGACCAATAAATTTATTTTTCCTCCTTATGAGTTTAGTATTGCAAACTGTATGATTACTAATTTCCACACGCCAAAATCTACATTGCTAATGATGACATCTGCTTTTGCAGGTCATGATTTTATGAAAAAAGCTTATGAAGAAGCAGTAAAAGAAAAGTATAAATTCTATTCTTATGGTGATGCAATGCTTATCATTTAAGTAAGAATTTACTATCATATTTAAAAGCCTCATTATTGAGGCTTTTTTTCGTTATTATAAAAAGCCATATCATTTAAGTACTTTTGCAAAGATGGAAATGAAAAAGAAAGACATACGAGCTTTAACTAAAGATCAACTAAGAGAGTTCTTTGTAAAACAAGGGGATAAAGCTTTTAGGGGAAATCAGGTGTACGAATGGTTGTGGCAAAAATCAGCACACAGTTTTGAAGATATGACCAATGTATCTTTAGAGACAAGGCAAATGCTAAAAGACAACTTCGTGATTAACCACATTAAGGTAGATCAGATGCAACGTAGCTCTGATGGTACCATTAAAAACGCTGTGAGGTTACATGACGATTTAATCGTTGAATCCGTCTTGATTCCAACAGCAACCCGTACCACAGCATGTGTTTCTTCTCAAGTGGGTTGTAGTTTAGATTGCAAGTTTTGTGCAACCGCTAAACTAAAACGCATGCGAAACCTAAATCCAGATGAAATATACGATCAAGTTGTGGCTATAGATAACGAAAGCCGTTTGTACCACAACAGACCTTTAAGCAATATTGTATTTATGGGAATGGGAGAGCCACTCATGAATTATAATAACGTACTCAAAGCCATAGATAAAATAACATCTCCCGAAGGTTTAGGTATGTCACCAAAACGGATTGTAGTCTCCACATCTGGTGTGCCAAAGATGATTAAGAAAATGGCAGATGATGAGGTGAAGTTTAAATTAGCTGTATCATTGCATTCTGCAATAGATGAAGTACGAACTTCTATTATGCCTTTTAATTCTACGTTTCCGTTAAGTGATCTTAGGGAATCATTACAACACTGGTATTCAAAAACAAAAAACAGAATTACATACGAATATGTAGTTTGGGAAGGAATTAATGATAAAAGAAAAGATGTTGATGCCTTAGTGGAGTTCTGCAAGTTTGCTCCAAGCAAAGTAAATTTAATAGAATACAACCCTATTGATGATGGCGAATTTCAACAAGCAGATTCAAAAGCTTTAGATATGTATGTAAATATTCTTGAAGCAAATGATATTACTGTAACCGTTAGGCGAAGTAGAGGTAAGGATATTGATGCTGCTTGTGGGCAGTTGGCTAATAAAAGTTAAATTCATCAGCATTAATCCACTTAAGAATTAAACATAAAAAAAGCGGCAATTGCCGCTTTTTTTATTGAATATTATTTCTAATTATTCTTTGTTAACTCTAATAGTCTGCGTTTTATCTCCAGAAGATATTTTTACTAAATAAAGTCCTTTAGATAAATCAGATAAGTCTATTGAACTATTAGAAATGCTATCTCCTTTAAATGAAGAAACATTCTGACCTAATAAATTAAACACTTCAACATTGTCAATTTCTTTTGAAGATTTAATATTCAAAAGACCAGATGTTGGGTTTGGATACACACTAAATGCTGCCAGCTCATTTTCTTCAACAGACAATGAAGCAGCTGTTGTAAAGCTATATACAGTTCCTGGTGTTATACCAAAGCAATTTACTGCATCTACACTCCAATAATAAGTTGTGCTTAACTGTATGCCTGTTAAAGGATCTCCACTTTCAAAGAAATTAAAAGACTGTGCAGGTGGATTGGCAGTGCCAAAATTTAAAATAAAATCAGCATCAGCATCTCCTGTCCAACTAAATATAACTGCATTTCCATCTGCATCAACACTTACATCGGTTGCTCCATCTGCAGGTGTAGGTGCAGTAACTGCTGCTGGTGCAGCGGTCTCAGTACAGGCAGAAGTGGTAAAACTAAAGACAGGACTAGTA
Source organism: uncultured Winogradskyella sp. (assembly GCA_913061495.1). GTDB lineage: Bacteria > Bacteroidota > Bacteroidia > Flavobacteriales > Flavobacteriaceae > Winogradskyella. The sequence goes on along the minus strand of CAJXVG010000131.1, from coordinate 963 downwards.
GTTGAACCAGCACAATTTACGGATTCAATAGACCAATAATAAGTGGTATTTGGTTGCCACCCATAATTAATAGAGCCTCCACTGTCAAATCCTGGGATTGTACCTATATCATCTCCAGCAGTTGTTTCACCTAAATTGATGTTAAATGTATCTGCAGGATCACCTGTTGCAGGTTCCATCCACTCAAAAGGGCCTAAATTGTTGGTAGTACCTCCATAATTGATGTCTATATCTGTACCACTATTTGCAGGTGAAACAGCAGAAACAGCATCAGGAGCACTTACTGTACACTGAAATACTGAAATATTATCAATTGACCATGAGAGAGACCAGTTGCCTGTCCATCTGAAACGTACTTGAGCGTTCGCTACACCAACCAATTCCGGAACGTCAAAAGTTTGAATGCCAGAAACAGTAGGAGCAGAACCACCTAAATCAGTAGAATAAGTTTGAATATTTACCCATGAACTTCCATCAAATACTTCAATTTCACCTAGTCCTCCATAGCTACCATTATAAAATGTGGCAAAACTTAAAGTTACTGATGTCAAAGATGAACAATCAAAAACAGGACTCGTTAAAAGGGATTCTTCTACGGTACTATTATTGCCATAACCGTCACTGTCAAAAGTGGCATAAAAACCATCACCACCATTATCATATACTAATGTGTTACCAGGTGTAAAACCACCAGCCTCTCCACCTGTCTCAAAGGTCCATACTTCGGGAGGTGTATTCAATGCTAGGTCATCTACTGTCCAACCTGTTGGTACATTTCCACTATTTTCAAAATCTTCTGTTAAAACAGTTTGACTAAACATCATGGATGACGACATCAAAACTGCAAATAATAAGGTAATTTTTTTCATGTTTTTTATGTTTAAGATTAATTGCCATAAAGCTACAAATTTTTGTAAACATAAATTGTTAAAGTCTCAATATTCAATCTTTAGTAATTATAAT
>CAJXVG010000130.1 GCA_913061495.1 uncultured Winogradskyella sp. | reverse complement strand
ATCTACACGTAAGGAGTCGTCGGCAGCGTCAGATGTGTATAAGAGACAGCCTTTACTAAACACTATTTAATTTTAATAACGTAGCTTTGTTAAAACTTAATAACCTCTCTTCACCTTAATTAAGTTTTAAAATAAGAATTCCTAACACTTTAGGAAATGAATAAGATTACATAATAAATGACAAAACGAAAAAAAAGGAAATCATCAAACAATAAGATTTCTAACCTTACAAATACCATTTTAGGTATTTTAAAAAAAGACAGAAATAAAACCTTCAATTATAAACAAATTGCAGCTAAACTAGGTGTTAACGACGCTAGTAGCCGTAACCAGATTATTAAAACACTCTCTAAGCTTAAAGCAAAACAAGAAATTGAAGAGGTAGATCGTGGCAAGTTTAAAGCCATTGTAACTACAGAGTACCATACAGGTATTTTAGATTTAGCCTCTAAAGGTAATGGTTATATTATTTCAGAAGATTTTGAAAACGATGTTTTTATAGCTTCAAATAATATTAACAAAGCCTTACACGGAGACGAAGTGGAATTTTATGCCTATAAAAGAAAGCATAGAGGAAAACAAGAAGGAGAAATTACCAACATTATAAAACGTGCTAAAAGCGAATATGTAGGTACTATACAAATCCACGAGAAAAAGAACTTTGCTTTTGTAATACCAGATAGTCCAAAAATGTATACGGATATTTTTGTACCTATCAACAAAACAATGAAAGCCGAAGATGGCTATAAAGTTTTAGTATCATTAGAAGATTGGCCGGAAAAAGCAGATTCGCCAAACGGAAAAGTACTAGAAGTACTTGGTAAACCTGGTGAGCACAGTACAGAAATCCATTCTATTTTAGCAGAATATGGATTACCAAGTGAATTTCCTAATGAAGTAGAGGAATTTGCTAATAAAATTGATACTTCAATTACCAAAGAAGAAATAGCTAAACGTCGCGATATGCGAAAGGATTTAACCTTTACCATAGATCCTAAAGATGCCAAAGATTTTGATGATGCTTTGTCTTTTAAAGTATTGGAAAATGGCCTCTATGAAATAGGAATCCACATAGCAGATGTATCACATTATTTACAACCAGGAACAGTTTTAGATGATGAAGCTTATGAACGTGCCACTTCTATTTATTTGGTAGATAGAGTAGTACCAATGTTACCAGAAATTTTATCTAATGGAGCGTGTTCATTACGACCTCATGAAGAAAAATATACCTTTTCCGCAGTGTTTCAAATGAATGATAAATGCGAAATAAAAAATGAATGGTTTGGGAGAACTGTTACCTATTCTGATGCGCGTTTTGCTTATGAAGAAGCACAAGCAGTAATAGAATCAAAGTCTAATAAAATTACAAAAGAAGTTTCGTTAACTGGGAAACCATATAAAACCGATCAATCGATTGCAGACGCCATTCTAAAAATGGACGAATTGGCTAAAAAAATGCGTTCTAGACGAATGCGAGAAGGTGCTATTTCTTTTGATAAAGTTGAAGTAAAATTTAATTTAGACGAAGAAGCAAACCCAGTTGGTGTATTTTTTAAAACCAGCAAAGATGCTAACAAGTTAATTGAAGAATTTATGTTGTTGGCCAACCGAAAAGTTTCAGAATTTGTTGGAAAGAAAAAACCTCAAAAAACCTTTGTATATAGAGTTCACGATGAACCAGATGAAGCTAAATTAGCACAACTACAAACGGTTGTGGGTCGTTTTGGGCATAAACTTAACTTTAAGGATAAGGGCAGTATAGCCTCATCTTTAAATAATTTATTGAAGGATGTTGTTGGTAAAAAAGAACAAAATTTAGTAGATACTTTGACTATTAGAACTATGTCTAAGGCAGAATATACTACACATAATATTGGGCACTATGGTTTAGCTTTTGATTATTATAGTCATTTTACGTCACCAATTCGTCGTTACCCAGATGTTATGGCACATCGTTTATTACAACGTTATTTAGATGGAGAACCCTCAGCTAACGAAGAAGTTTATGAAGAAAAGTGCAACCACTCCAGTAATATGGAATATTTAGCTACAAAAGCAGAGCGAGATTCTATTAAATACATGCAGATTCGTTTTATGCAAGATCACCAAGACGAAGAATTTTTAGGAGTCATATCCGGAGTTACAGATTGGGGAATTTATGTAGAAATCATATCTAATAAATGCGAAGGAATGGTAAGTGTTAGAGATATGAAAGATGATCATTATCAATTTGACCAAGATCAATATGCAATGATTGGTAAAAAGACAGGAACCATGTATCAACTTGGTGACGAGGTTATTGTGAAGGTAAAGAATACAGATTTAGTTAAAAAACATTTAGATTTTTATATGGTTGGTAAACCAGACTAGTAACTTATAGAGAGGTTCTCCGCAATCTGTAACATTTTATTATAAAATACTACTTATAAAGAAACATTTTTCTAATGATACTAACTACAACAAATTCAATTGAAGGTTTTAAAATAATGGATTACAAGGGAATTGTTACAGGAATTTCTTATAACAATTCATATTCCTATAAAGGAAGAAGTATGTCTTTTAAAGATATGTTTAGTATGTCTAAGTATTATGAAGCTTATGCAGAAGGTTTGGAAAGTATTAAAGAAGAAGCTTTTCAGAAACTTAGGGATAATGCAAAAGCATTACAAGCAAATGCAGTTGTAGGAATCCAAGTAGATATAGAAACTTTAGCTAACACCAATACTTTAATGGTTTCAATAACTGGTACAGCTGTAAGTGTTTCAGAATAACTATGAATTTAAAAACCAAAGCAAATATCTTTAGCCTAATTATATTTCTTGTGATCTACACTATTGTGTGGGTAATAATCTACTATATTTTTGATAGGTTAAATATGCTAACCGTTTCTGCTATTACAGCTGGCGTTGCAGTTATGTTGTCACCGCAGGAGAAAATTATTGAAACTCAGTCAGGGAAAAAAGTACAACTCAAATGGTTGTTTTTTGATAAAGTCATTACCATAAAATAATAGTCAATATGAAAAACTTAGTTATTTGTCTTTTTATAATGGTCAGTCTTACGTTATCTGGCCAAGAAAACATAGAAAAAAAAATTGGAGAGTTTTCAACCGTAAAAGTTTATGATCTTATCAATCTTAAAATGATAAAATCTAATGAAAACAAAGTAGTTATTTCCGGTAAAAATCGTAGAGATATAGAAATAGTTAATAAAAACGGGAAACTAAAGATTAGAATGAATGTAAGAGAGGTTTATGACGGCAATAACACTGTTGTTTCTTTATATTACACCTCTGTAGATGTAATTGATGCCAATGAGGGAGCAGAGGTAACTGTAAATGATCCTATTAAACAATTTGAAATAGAATTAAAATCCCAAGAAGGAGCAGAAATAACTGCAGAGATTAATACAAACTATGCTAATTTTAGAGCTGTTACTGGTGGTATAATAAATGTAACTGGCAGTTCTAAAAACCAAGATATTTCTATTTATACAGGTGGTATTTATAACGGAAAAGAATGCATTACTAATTATACAGAAGTAAGTGTTAACGCGGCTGGTGAAGCTTATGTAAACGCTAAAGAGTCTATTGATGCAAGGATTAGAGCAGGTGGCAATATTTATATTTATGGAAATCCAAAGATGATTGATGAAAGTCGTGTTTTTGGAGGTAGAATAAAACGTATGTAGTTTCCTATTAGATTTGTTACTTTTGTGTAAACCGCACTATTTACATGTTTGATGATATTTTAACAGCTATTCCTTTTGGAATAATATTAGCTTTTACAATTGGACCAGTTTTCTTCGTATTGTTAGAAACCAGTGCTACCAAAGGTTTTACTTGTGCTTTAGTATTTGATTTAGGAGTTATTTTTGCAGACATTATTTTTATTGCATTGGCATTCTTCAGTACCAATAAATTAATTGAAAAAATAAAGGATGATCCTAATCTTTTAATATTTGGAGGAGTACTATTGTGTGCTTATGGAGCCATTTCGTTTGTAAAAACTTCAAAATCATTTAGATCAATTGTAAGAGAGCACCATAGAGTTCAATTACCTAAAAAAGATTATGGAAAACTTTTTATGAAAGGGTTCTTATTAAACTTTATAAATATTGGAGTTCTATTAGGATGGCTTGGTTTTATTGTAATAGGCTCTTCATTAACCACTTCAGAGAATGGTACACTTATTTTCGTTGCCACCATGCTTATTACCTATTTTTTAACCGATTTAGTTAAGATTGCAGCAGCAAAAAGATTACGCAACAAATTAACTCCTAGACTTGTTTTTAAGACCAAGAAAATTGTGGCTTTGGTTATTTTAGGTTTTGGTGTGTTATTATTAGTTCAGGGAATGTTTCCTAAAGTTTATGAAAAAAGTAAGGAACAGATTGAACGTGTAAATCCTATATAAAATTTGTTGTCAATTATATTAGTTTTTAACTGTATATTGACCAAAAATTTTACACCCAAATCTTATTTACTTATGAAAAAAATTACTTTATCAATTTGTGCATTTATAATTGTGTAAACGCTCTTTTCACAAAACACTATGACTTTTATTCTGGAGCAGGTTTCTCATTTACTAATTGGAGTGCTTTTGAAGGCGCTATATATTCACCTAATTTAGCAAACCCATCAATAGTCTCAAACAGCTCAGAAGCCTTTAATTTTATTTCTTTTGCAGTTACAGGTTTTCTTTCAGATAATACTATTGAAGTTACTTCAAACTTAGGGGATAGTTATACATACAGTACAAATACTATACAGACACATACATTGAATTGGATGGGAGTATCAACTATTACATTTACTAGGATTTCAGGTAGCCAATCAGCATCAGACCATGATAACTTTATGTATGTACTTTCTGAAACTCTTAATGTAGAAAGTCCTAATTCTAGTATTGAGCTTACAATTTTTCCCAATCCTGTAAAGCAAAATCTTACCATAGCATCTTCCCATACTATTGATGAATTTGCTATTTAGGATATCACTGGTAGAAAAGTTAATTCCGGAATTTTAGAACTAAATAAAATAAATGTAGAAAATCTTAAATCAGGAAACTATATTATTGAATTGGTAAAAGATAAAAACATCTTTACTAAAAAATTCGTAAAAATTTAATTCTATTTACTAACTACTTAATTTAAAAGACATCCTTATGGATGTCTTTTTGGTTTGAAAAAAGCCAATAAAAAACCTCTAAGAAAACTTAGAGGTTAGAAGAGGTGTCGAGCGGATTCGAACCGCTGTAGATGGTGTTGCAGACCACTGCCTAGCCACTCGGCCACGACACCCTAATTGGGAGGCAAATATATAAATTATATACGTTTTAAGCCAACGTCCATCAGTTTTTTCGTGATTGACTCATTTTTATGGTCACCTTTTCAACATCACCACCTATAGGAGGGTTGATTTTACTTACTGCAACGGTTGCTTTATCTACTAAATTATCTTCTTTAAAAATACGATTTAATATGCGTTGTACAGCCATTTCTAATAACTTTGATGGTTTAGCCATCTCCTCTCGCACAATTTTATTCAATAAAACGTAATCTACGGTATCACTTAATTTATCTGATGCAGCAGAAGTTTTTAAATTAGCATTAACTTCAATATCAACTAGGTAATCACTACCAATTTTAGTTTCTTCTTTTAAGCAACCATGATTGGCAAATACACGGATGTTTTCAACTTTTATTATTCCCATAATACAAAAGTAAAGGTTTCTGTTTAGTAGAGCGAAGTAGATATTTACTAATAATTAAAGTTTTATATATCTACCAAATGAACTGCATTATAAAATCATTGTGTAAAAAAATCAAAAATATTGCTTAATGCACCAGTTTTAGCTTTAAAGAATTCAGTATAAGTACATTTTTTGCACGTTACTGATGTGAATTTTTTGTTCTGAATATCAAATATTTTAGATAAAGTACCTCCAGTGGCTCTCATCTGTCCAATTTCATATGTTGTGTTATCACATTTAGGACACTTGTATTTCATAATAGAATGTTTTAGTATTTATACTATTGGTGTAATTAATACTATAAATGTTACATTTTGCTTAATTTTGCCTAACAAATTAGAGGTTTAGTTATTAGTTAATTTATCTAATTTCTATGCCTTAATTTTTAATCCCTTACTCATGTCAGAAGAAACGAAATCACTCAATTTTATTGAGCATATTATAGAAGAAGATTTAGCTAACGGTTTATCAAAAGATAAGCTACGTTTTCGATTTCCACCAGAACCTAATGGTTATTTACATATTGGGCATACCAAGGCTATTGGTATTAGTTTTGGTTTGGGAGAACGTTACAATGCACCAGTAAATCTACGTTTTGATGACACCAATCCTGCAAAAGAGGAGCAAGAGTATGTAGACGCCATTAAACGAGATATTTCATGGTTGGGCTACGATTGGGCCAATGAACTGTATTCTTCAGATTATTTTCAAAAGCTCTATGATTGGGCAATAATGCTAATTAAAGATAATAAAGCATATGTAGATAGCCAATCTAGTGAAGCTATGGCAGAACAAAAGGGTACACCTACACAACCTGGTGTTAATGGTCCTTATCGCGACAGAAGTATCAAAGAAAATCTATATTTATTTGAACGCATGAAAAAAGGTGAATTTAATGAAGGGGAACACGTGCTTCGGGCAAAAATAGATATGCAACATCCAAATATGTTAATGCGAGATCCTTTGATGTATCGTATCTTAAAAAAAGACCATCATAGAACCGGTAATGAGTGGTGCATCTATCCGATGTACGATTGGACACATGGTGAAAGTGATTACATAGAACAGATTTCACATAGTTTATGTTCATTAGAATTTAAGCCACATAGAGAGCTATACGATTGGTTTAAGCACAGCGTATATGATTATGCTTCCAAAAGTCTTCCTATGCTTCCTAAACAGCGAGAATTCGCACGTTTAAACTTAAGTTATACTATAATGAGTAAACGTAAACTACTCAAGTTGGTAGAAGAGGGAATTGTATCTGGATGGGACGACCCTAGGATGCCAACTATTTCTGGCTTGCGTCGTCGTGGTTATACACCAGCTTCTATTCGTTTATTTATAGAAAAAGTTGGGGTTGCAAAACGTGAAAATATTATAGATGTTTCTTTATTGGAATTTTGCATCCGCGAGGATCTAAATAAAAAAGCCAACAGGGTAATGGCGGTTTTAGACCCTGTAAAAGTAGTGATAACCAATTATCTTGAAGGAAAAGAGGAGTGGTTAGAGGCAGAGAATAATCAAGAAGACGAATCTGCTGGTTATAGAAAAGTACCTTTTTCGAGAGAAATCTATATCGAAAAAGAAGATTTTAAAGAAGAAGCAGGCAGTAAATTTTTTAGATTGAAATTAGGAGGAGAAGTTCGTTTAAAAAATGCGTATATTATTAAGGCCGAAAACGTATTGAAAGATGAAAATGGTACTATAAAAGAAATTCATTGTACGTATTCTGAAGACACTGAAAAAAAGGTAAAAGGGACATTGCATTGGGTTTCAATTAAACATGCAATAACTGCTGAGATTAGGGAATATGATCGTTTATTTAAACATGAGTCACCAGATTCTGACAAGGACAAAGGGTTTATGGAGTTTCTAAATCCTAATTCCTTAAAGGTAATTACTGGGTATTTAGAGCCAAGCTTAGCTAATGTAAAAGAAGAAGAACAGTTTCAATTTCAGCGCATTGGATATTTCAATGTAGACAAAGATTCAAAGCCAGGAAATTTAGTGTTTAATAAAACGGTTGGTTTACGAGATAGTTGGGCGAAGCAGAAACCACAAACACAACAACAGAATCAAAAACAACAAAAGAAACCGCAACAACAAAGGCCTGCAATAAATATTATTCAGCAGTTGGGCAAAAAATATACAAATCTGCCAGAAGAAAAGCAGATTAGAACAAAAGCAGAAATACAAGAATTAGCAAAAAAGGTATCTTACAAAGAGTTAGAACCTTGGTTTGGTACAGCAGTTAAAAAAGTAGGTACACGTATTGCCACCATGATAACATTAAAAGTTTTGCTGAATAAAGGTTTAGAGCTGTCTCTTATACACATCTCCGAGCCCACGAGACCGAGGCT
>CAJXVG010000129.1 GCA_913061495.1 uncultured Winogradskyella sp. | reverse complement strand
ATACGAGATCAGCCTCGGTCTCGTGGGCTCGGAGATGTGTATAAGAGACAGGAGGTGAAGGTATATATTTTTTCGATGAAAATTCCTTTAACATTAGTCTTATAAAAAAATTAGGTAATGGTGTCTTTCAAAGTTATATTCAGCAACATTCATTTTTCTCTAAATTTTCTGAATCCTCTGTAGCTACTATTCGCTTCACTTCTACCTGTGATGATTTTGGTAGTATAGATGTTAAATCAAGTTATTTAAGATTTGGAAGTGATCAAGATACACATGTAAGGTCAGATTCAGCAATAAAAATACCAATTCATTTAAAGAGTGGAAAATTATATGATAATGCATTTTTTCCAGATTATAAATCCACTAAAAATCTTCCTGGAAATAAATTTTCATTTGCAGGTGAAGAATTGCCTCAATTCGATAAATGTTTAAAAGAAGTAAAAAAGATGCATAGTAATATTCCAGTTATAAGATGCATAGGTTGGGATATCATTATTGACAATAATAATAACGTTAAACTAATAGAAATAAATGGGAGACATAGTGCCATGAAATTTAGTGAAATGATACATGGTCCATGTTTTAAAGGTTTGAACTGGGAAAAACTAAATAAAAATATTAAAAACTAATAATTTTTAAGTTTGAAAGAATGAGACCAATAGTTAACCTAGCCAAAAACACACTTAATCAAGGTAAACTTTTATACTATCATATTGAACAGAATAGAGGAGCTATAAAAACTCTAAAAGCAATTGAGAAAGAAAAAGGTAAATTACCGACAAAGCAAGTAAAACTTTGTAAGGAATATGCAAAAGACATTTTTGGTAGTGAAAAATATGCACCTTGGCTAATGGTATATAGTGCCTATTCTAGAGAATTTAAAGAAGGATGGATACCTGACAACTACTATGGTGAAGTGGTTGTACCAGAATTGAAAGGTGGTTATGGTCAAATTTGTAATAGAAACGCAATTATTAGTTCACTGATTGAAGAGACTGATACATTAGATATTTGCTATTTTGTGAACCATCTATTTTTAGATCCAAATTTTTCATTAATTAAAGAAGATGAATTAAAGAGTTTGCTTTTTAATAAAACTAAAAAAATTGTTTTTAAAGTTGAAGATTCTCGTCAAGGAAAAGGAGTTTACTTTTTCGATGAACACTCTTTTGAGCTAAATACCATAAAAAAGCTAGGAAATGGCGTTTTTCAAAGTTACATTCAGCAACATCCCTTTTTTTCAGAGTTTACTCAATCTTCTGTAGCAACTATTAGAATTACATCAACATCTAATCTAAGTGGTGAAATTAATATTAATGCAGGATATTTAAGGTTTGGACGTGAAAAAGATACGCATGTAATGTCTGCTTATGCTATGAGAATAGCAATTGACATAAATGCAGGTAGATTAAGTAATGAGGCCTATTTTCCAAATTGGAAATCAACACAGAAACTTCCTAATAATGACTTTTCTTTCGGTGAAAAAATATTGCCTTCATTTAATATTTGTTTAAATGAAGTTAAAAGAATGCATAAAAAAATTCCTTATATACGATGCATTGGTTGGGATATAATCGTAGATAAGAATAATGACTTTAAATTAATAGAATTAAATGGTGGCCACAACTCCATAACATTCAACGAAACCGTACAAGGTCCTTGTTTTAAAGGCCTCGGATGGGAGAACTTAAAAAAAACGTATTAACAAAACCCATATCTACTAACTATTCAAAAATCTTGAACCGCAAAAAACAAAACATAAGCATTCTTTGCACTTCACTAGCAAGTGGTGGAGCAGAAAAAGTAATAAGTTTACTGTTAAAGGAACTAAAGAACGACTTTAATGTTTCCTTAGTCTTGTTTTATGAAGACGTCCACTTCCCTATTCCTGAAGAGGTAAAAGTTATTTTTCTTAATAATAAAAAATCAAACAGGTCTAAATTTTTAAAATTGTTAGACCCTGTGGTTTTTACTCATCGTTATCACAAGCTTATTAAAAAAGAGAACATTAGTATATCAGTTTCCTTTTTGGCATTTCCAAATCTGGTTAATGGTGTTATTGCTATGCTCAACAAAAAACGAACCACTATAATCAGTGAGCGCGGTTTTCCCTCTGATAATACATCGAGCAGAACATCGTTTTATATCTCAAAACTCTTCTACCCTATTCTTTATAACAGGTGTGATAAACTATTTTCAAACTCTGAACATATTAATAGTGACTTGAAAGAAAATTTTGGGGTTAAAATTCCGATGGAAGTCATTTACAATCCTATTGAGATTCCGAAAAAAACTATAATTCCAGAAACCTTAAATACTGAAACACCAGTATTAAAACTTATCACAGCAGGTACACTTAACAAAAGGAAAAACCAAATTATGGTTATTAGGGCGATTGAGAATACCAATCGTAACTATCAATTCACGATCTTGGGTAGTGGTAATCTAAAGGAGTATTTGAATGAAGAAATTGCATCAAAAAAATTAGAAAAAAATATAGTATTAAAAGGAAGAGTGAAAAATGTAAACGAACACCTTTTAAATAATGAATGTTTTGTACTTTCGTCATTTACAGAAGGTTTCCCAAACGCGTTACTAGAAGCCATGGCTATGGGATTACCTTCTGTATCCACAAATTGTTTGTCTGGCCCTTTGGAACTGCTCAACAATAATGAAACTGTAAATATAAAAAACGGTGAATTTTACATTGCAAAATATGGTTTGCTCGTAAACAACGACGACCACATAGGCTTAAGCAAAGCTTTGGAGTATTTTAGACTAAACCCTCTGGAAAGACAAAAATACAGTGCTTTAAGTTTAGAACGTGCCAAAGAGTATCATCTTGACACGATTTACTCAAAGTTTAAAAAATTTATAACCAACTATTAGCATGTGCGGAATTAACGGCATTATAACAAAGACCAGTCAAAAAGAGGCTGATATAACATCTACACTCAATAAAATGAATAATTTAATTATTCATAGAGGTCCGGATGAAGATGGATTTGTTACACAGCAAGAAAACGATTTTTCTCTGGGAATGTCCATGAGACGGTTATCCATTATTGATTTATCTTCTGGAAAGCAACCTATCTATTCCGACGATAAAAAAATAGTCATAGTTTTTAATGGCGAAATATATAATTTCAAAATATTAAAAGCAGAACTTGAAGCTTCAGGAGTAACTTTTAAAACCACGAGTGATACGGAAGTTATCTTAAAACTTTACGAGCGAGATGGTATTGCTGCTTTTAAGCTATTAGATGGAATGTATGGCTTCAGCATTTACGATCAAAACATTAATAAACTTTACATAGCACGTGATTTTTTTGGTGAGAAACCATTGTATTACACCAATAACAATGACCAATTTCTTTGGGCATCTGAGCTAAAATCTATTGTAAAAGTTTTAGAAACAAAACCAAAAATCTCAAAAAAAGGATTAAATCTTTTTTTAAGATTAACATACATACCTGCTCCATATTCCATTTATGAAAATGTACATAAACTGGAGGCCAATCATTATATGGAATATGATTTTGAAACGCACCACATAAAAATAAACGAGATCCATCAAGAAATACCACCAAAACCACAATCCATATCATTTGAAGATGCTAAAAAGGATGTGCGAGATATGGTTTATGAAAGTGTTGAAAGCAGATCTATTGCAGATGTACCTTTAGGTACGTTTTTGTCTGGTGGTGTAGATTCCTCAATTGTTTCATTAGTGCTATCACAACTTAATGATAAGAAAATTGAAACGTTCTCTATTGGTTTTCATGATTCATCAGATGAATCTAGCAAAGCCAGAACGGTTGCTGATTTAATTAAAAGCAACCATCACGAATTTAAAATTGGCGAGGACGATTTAAAAGATAATATTCACGAAATTCTTATGAATTTTGATGAGCCATTCTCTGATACTGCTGCCCTACCCACCTACTTTGTTTCAAACAAAACCAAAGATTATGTAAAAGTAGCCTTAACTGGAGATGGTGGAGATGAAGTTTTTGGTGGTTATAATAAGTACTATGTAGGCAAGATGAATAATAAATACACTAGTGTTATTCCTAAGCCTATGCATAATATAATGTTGAAATCTTCTGAGCATCTTTTGTCAACCAAAAGTGATAAAAGAGGAAAACGCTTCAAAATAAAAAAACTACTCAAATCCATAGATTACGATGGTGGCTACTATTGGGATATTATTTCTTTAGCAAATACAGAAAATGAGCTTTCAGAAATTTTAGCTTCAGATTATTATGAAAATAACTTGTTCAAGGAATACAAAGAAATTCTTGGAAACAAAAAGATTGAAACCCTTACGGATTTTAGGCATGTTGATAAAATACTAAGTCTTGAAGGTGGTATGCTTGCCAAAGTAGATAGAACAAGCATGCAAAATTCATTAGAGTGCAGAGCACCATTTTTAAATAAAAAACTTTGGGACTATACCAATACACTTCCCGAAGAGTATCTAATGAAAGGCTGGAATAAAAAACATATTTTAAAGGAGGCTTTTAAAGATCAGTTTCCTGAGCAATTTTTGGAAATCAGTAAACAAGGTTTTGGCTCGCCTGTAGGTAATTGGTTAAAATCTAGCTTAAAAGATGAATTGGAAAGCTATATAGAAAAAGATTACCTATTAGAACAAGGCATATTCAAAACAGATAAAATTATTCCTTTGGTGCAAAATCACTTGGACAGTAAGCGTGATAGCACTTTTAGGGTATGGGCATTTTATTGTTTCCAAAAGTGGTACAGTAATATTTACATTAATCAGTAAAAGCGTTAAATGGGAAAAAAGAGGATTTTAGTTGTAGGTTCTACATCTACTTCGCTTATAAACTTTAGAGGTGATTTCATAAACAGCCTTAAAGATAACAACTACGAAGTTTTTGCTGCTGCTGGTAATTATAAAGAGGGCACGTTAGAAACACTCCGAGAAGAGTATGGTGTTACCACTGTAAAATATAAGCTACAGCGAACAGGATTGAATCCTGCTAAAGATTTGGAAACGATTTCAGATTTAAAAAGAATCATTAAAGAACACAAAATTGATCTTGTATTTCCATACACTGTAAAACCGGTAATTTATAGCTCCATTGCAGCCAATTCTTGTGGTGTTCCTGTTATTTCATTAATAACGGGATTGGGTTTCACCTTTACAGGTCTTACCTTTAAATCAAAGGCTTTACAGCGATTAAATGAATTTCTTTATAAAAGATCCATACGAAAAAACAAGGTTGTGATTTTTCAGAATAGTGATGATCTCAATCTGTTTTTTGAACGAGGCATATTAACCGACAGAGACAAAACCGCTGTTGTCAGTGGCTCTGGTGTTAATTTAGACCGCTTTAAGTTTAAGGAAAACTACAATAATAATGAACCTGTCAGTTTCCTTTTAACAGCAAGACTTATAAAAGAAAAAGGGATTGGGCTTTATATTAAAGCAGCACAAAAACTTAAGAAGAAATATCCGAATACTGAATTCCATGTTATTGGTCCTGCACAAACATCACCTTCCGCTATTAAGCTTGAGGAATTAAATCGACTAAATAAAGATGGTACATTAATTTGGCATGGTCATCAAACCAATATTGTAGAACACCTTACCAATAGAGATGTCTTTGTGTTGCCTTCTTACTATAGAGAAGGTGTACCTCGTTCAATTTTAGAAGCACTTTCTGTTGGTTTACCTATTATTACTACAAACTCTCCTGGCTGCAGAGAAACTGTACAGGAAGGAAAAAACGGTTTTTTAATCCCTACTCAGCGTTTAGATGAATTGGTTGATGCGATGGAATATTTTATTACGAATAAAGAGAAAATCGAGGAAATGGGCAGAAACAGTAGAGCTTATGCTGAAGAGCGCTTTGATGTTAATTTAGTTAATGCCGATTTATTGAAAATTATAAATGCAGAATTGCATTAATTATCAATAACGCTTAACGCTATCTAAAATAATTAAACTTTAGTAGGGAAAGATTCTTTAACATTCTGTAACGCACGTATTTATTGAACTTATAGTAGCCATACACAATAAACGAAGGAAATAGAAAAGCTATAGTCTTATTCGATTTATAGAGCTTATGATTCAACTTTACGACGTATCGGAAAAATGTTTCAGGTTTTAAAATGAATTTTATCAGTGACTTTACACTCATTAAATTCTTGGGTATATCATATTCAATACCTGTTTTTTTGTTGCTAATATTCTGATAATAACCAGAACTTAGTGTTTCTAAAAACTTTATTTTTCTTGGGCTTTGCTTAATTCCAAGTCGCAATGCAAAATTTATTAATTCATTTTGCACCATCGCTTGATCGTAACAAACGGTCTGTAAATCCCTGAGAAGGGTTTGGTGTACCTCAAACATTTCGTCTTGGTGCTTTCCTATGTAATTATCGTATAACCATTTTTCATTTTCCTCGTGATGTTCTATAGTGTAACTATCTGAAGATTTAGAATACTCCACACAACAACCATGTCCAGCTCCTGCAAATTGCTCATATAATTGTGTGTTGGCATGAAGAATATGAAAACTGTAAGTTTCGTAAGGCAAAATAGAAAAAATTAGTCCATAGCGTTTAGTGTCCTTGTTTGGATCATAAATTAAATTTAAGCCTAAATAAAAACCGGTTACTTTGATTTTTTTATCAAAGAATTTATAAATGGCTTCTTGCATGGTTCCGCCCCAACCAATATCTACAACATTTATACCGTCAGCTTTAATATCCTCATTAAACGAATTTATATATTCGGTAAATACATTTTTATTTGAAAGTCTATGGGCTTCATAAGCTTCTTTAAAAATCTCATTCTGTTTTAATATTCCAAAAATCTCAGAACTGAAAAACCCTTCAATCAACTCATTACCATTTACATTTATTGATTTAACAATGGAGTGTTTTATACTTTCTTCAAAATTGAAAAAAGAAAGAAACTCCAAAACGCTCATTGTTTTATACTTGCGTTTTAAATAACTAAACTCCTCAGTTTCTATAGGATTTAAGGAAATTTGAAGGGATGCTTGCCTAGATACTTTTAAATAATGCGTTGGTATTGTATTACTTTCATCAATTTCATGATGTTTTAGATAAGAATCGAAAAGTTTTTTGAGAAAAAGACCTTCTCTTGATAAAAAGAAAAGGCTTTTTATATTATTTCTTTTACAGTGTAAATAAAGACGCTCAACAAAAAAGTGATAAAAAATAACGTACTCAGTGTAAGGCATTGAGGGTTTACTGTTACAATTTTTATACGTGCTGTCTAAAATTCGTTTTAATTTTCTTTTGTCATCACCAAACCCATTAAGTTTATTCTGCCTTAGTTGCTTTTTGTGAGGTAGTACATAAGAGTGAAGGCCTGCTTTTTCTGCATTTTTTGAATCGCTGCTCGCATTATCACCCATCATTAATGCTGTAGAGGGATCAATATTCAACTCTGATAATACGGCTTCATAAACCGTTCCAGTATGTTTACTCTTTCCGACGGTTGAAGAACTATAAACTCCATCAAATAAATGTGAAATATTATGGTGTTCAAGCAATTTTACAAACAATGTTTTTGGGCAATAAAAATCTGAGAGCAGATAAACCTTTCCTCCCTTAGCTTTAAAATCTTGAATAACTTTTAGTGTATTTGGGTTTAACCGTTGTACACTGATTTCAGCTTTTACATGGGCTTTTTCAAAGTAATCTAAAAAATTTTCTTCTTTTCTATCATCAATCACTCCAATTGTATTCAGTCGTTTAAAAACATCTGTTTGAATGGTCTCATAAGGTAATTCATTTCTATCTGTATTAAGTTTTTCGACCAAATACAACACAGATTCCTTAAACGTAAAGTATAAATTATCTATTGAGATATTAAGACCTAACTCACTGATCATAAGTTTAGACCAAATTCTTAGAACATTATTGGGATGGGTGTTTCTATGAACCAACGTATCATAGTAATCCGTAAAAAGGACTGTGATTTTATGGTCTTCAAGTTTTTTTTGTAGTTGGTTCATCTGAAAATTTTGTGTAAAATGAGTTGTTTTTGAACTCAGTCTTCTAAAAATATTGCAGCTATTTTTTTATAATCGATTTTTTCGTTTTTAGTTTTAGGTAATTGTTCTAAGTATTTAAATTTTATTGCCGATCCTTGTATTTTATAG
>CAJXVG010000128.1 GCA_913061495.1 uncultured Winogradskyella sp. | reverse complement strand
ATCAGCCTCGGTCTCGTGGGCTCGGAGATGTGTATAAGAGACAGATTTTAAATAGCCAAAGAATATTAACAGGTAAATTATGATCTTCATTGTAATTTATTTTAAATTAATCGTTTCTCAAGAAACATTTATTAAATGACACTCAACGAAAAAGATATAAAACCGTTTCAGTAATTTATATCCGTTGATAAGGGAAATTTAGAGGATTTAAATTAAACCATCAATAACACTAAGATTTATTCGTTCAAATACAAATCACCTTTTGTTTTTTATTATACTAAAACAAAACCCATCTTTCAATTCATAAAAAGATACAAAATCAGTAATTTTACAGAGGTTTTAAAACATACATAAAAATGACATTTAGAATAGAAAAAGATACGATGGGTGAGGTTAAAGTCCCATCCGATAAACTTTGGGGAGCACAAACAGAACGCTCACGTAATAACTTTAAAATCGGAGAACCTGGTTCCATGCCATTAGAAGTAGTTTATGGCTTTGCATACCTAAAAAAGGCAGCGGCTTACACCAATTGTGAACTCGATGTTTTGAGTAGTGAAAAACGTGATTTAATCGCGCAAGTATGTGATGAAATTTTAGAAGGCAAGCACAATGATCAGTTTCCATTAGTTATTTGGCAAACAGGCTCTGGTACACAAAGCAATATGAACGTCAACGAAGTTGTTGCAAACAGAGCACATCAAATTGCTGGCAAAACAATCGGTGAAGGAGAAAAAACCATTCAGCCAAATGATGATGTTAATAAATCACAATCATCAAACGACACCTTCCCTACCGGAATGCATATTGCCGCTTACAAAAAGGTGGTTGAAACTACAATTCCTGGTGTTATTCAACTTAGAAATACCCTTCATAATAAATCTCAAGAATTTAAGGATGTTGTTAAAATTGGTCGTACCCATTTAATGGATGCTACACCACTGACGTTAGGTCAGGAATTTTCGGGTTATGTATCTCAACTAGATCATGGCTTAAAAGCTTTACAAAATACACTTCCGCATCTAAGCCAATTGGCTTTAGGTGGTACAGCTGTTGGCACAGGATTAAACACTCCAAAAGGTTATGATGTTTTAGTGGCAAAATATATTGCCGAGTTTACAGATTTACCATTTGTAACTGCTGAAAACAAATTTGAAGCGTTGGCAGCACACGATGCCATTGTAGAAACTCACGGAGCTTTAAAACAACTTGCAGTTTCGCTTAACAAAATAGCAAATGATATAAGAATGATGGCTTCTGGACCTCGTTCTGGTATTGGCGAGATTATTATACCTGCAAATGAGCCAGGAAGTTCTATTATGCCAGGAAAAGTTAACCCAACACAATCTGAAGCCTTAACTATGGTTTGTGCTCAAGTTATGGGTAATGATGTTGCTGTAACTGTAGGTGGTACTCAAGGACATTACGAACTTAATGTTTTTAAACCAATGATGGCAGCCAACATTTTACAATCGGCCCAATTAATTGGTGATGCTTGTGTAAGTTTTGATGAAAACTGTGCTAGTGGTATTGAACCAAATCATGAGGTTATTAAAGAGTTATTGAACAACTCTCTTATGCTTGTAACAGCCTTAAATACTAAAATAGGTTATTACAAAGCTGCAGAAATTGCAAATACAGCTCATAAAAACGGTACTACTCTAAAAGAAGAAGCCATTAATTTAGGCTACGTGTCTGCTGAAGATTACGATAAATGGGTAAAACCTGAAGATATGGTTGGAAGCATGAAATAACGCTTACATAATTTTTAAAAAAGCGCTATCCTTAATTTGGTTAGCGCTTTTTTTTATCGCAAAAAATAACAATCTTTACAAAAAAGCAATAAATATGTCTATTCTAATTACCAATATAAAGCAGCTAGTACAAGTACATGACAGTAGTATTTCCATTGTCGAAGGCAAAAATATGAATACACTTCCTATTCTTGAAAATGCTTACGTCTATATTGAAAATGATACCATTATAGAATTTGGGGAAATGAAGGATTTTAGTGGGATTGAAGCAGAATATACCATTGACGCTTCAGGGAAATTAGTGTTACCTTCTTGGTGCGACTCTCACACACATACGGTTTATGCTGGTGATAGAACCTCAGAATTTGTAGATAGAATAAATGGGTTGAGTTATGCCGAAATTGCCAATCGTGGTGGTGGCATATTGAATTCAGCAAAAACACTTCAAAACACATCTGAAGAAGCCTTATTCAACCAATCTATGAAGCGAGTTAACCAACTCATTGAAATGGGTACAGGAGCTATTGAAATAAAAACTGGCTATGGGCTAACTGTTGAAGCCGAGCTCAAAATGCTTCGTGTAATTAAGCGCATTAAACAAGAAAGTCAGGCCAAAATTATCCCAACCCTATTGGCTGCCCATGCTATTCCAGCAGAATTTAGAAATAAAAAGGAAGATTATATTAAGCTAATTACCGAAGAGTTGATACCTGCTGCTGCCGAGCTCAACATTGCGCATTACATTGATGCTTTTTGTGAAGAGGGTTATTTTAGCATTGAGGACACCGAAACCATTTTAGAGGTTGCGGCTAAATATAACCTCAGACCAAAAATCCATGTAAACCAATTTAATATTTTGGGTGGTATTGCATTGGGTGTTAAACACAACGCTCTATCTGTAGATCATTTGGAGGAATTGAATAAAGATGATATAGAAGCATTAAAAAATAGTGAGACAATGCCTGTAGCGTTGCCTGGTTGTTCTTTCTTTTTAGGTATACCATATACTCCAGCAAGACAATTAATTGATGCTGGTTTACCTTTAGCTATTGCTACAGATTATAACCCAGGTTCTGCCCCAAGTGGCAATATGAATTTTGTAGTTAGTGCCGCATGTGTAAAAATGAATTTAACTCCAGAAGAAGCTATTAACGCAGCAACTATTAATGGTGCCTATGCGATGGGAATTAGCAATATGTACGGAAGTATTACTAGAGGAAAAAAAGCAAACTTAATTATCACTAAACCAATGAACCATTATAGTGAAATTCCGTATGCCTATGCCCACAATCCTGTAGAAAAAGTCATTGTAAATGGACTGTTGCATGAATAAAAAATCCGGAAGTATAAACTTCCGGATCTCACCTATCAATCAATCAAATTATCAATATTACTCCAAAATGAATTCTGAAGACGATATCAACTCTTTATCATTAAAAACATTTATTCTGTAGTTTCCTTCCTCAAATTTTGTGTCTTCCATCACATTGATGTATTCACAAATATTCAAGTTTCTATTTTCGTAATTGAAACGACTAATTAAACTATAGTTTAAAACCTGATCTTCAAATTGAATCTGGTCGTTAGATCCCAAAACGTTATTTTGTGGGTCAATTACTTGTACATATAATTCTTTGTCTCCTGCTTCAGTTAATTTATTTTTTGCAACTGTAAAACAAATTTTAATCTTATCACTTCTTCTAGCACGTTCTGTAGGAATTTGCTTTCCGCTGCTTCTTTCTATCACACCGAAGCCCTTAAGTCCTACTGTCTGTAATGCTGCTGCATCTTCAACCACATCAGCTAATTCTGTGTTTTGCATTAAAAGTGAATCTGTAAATACCGTTCTTTCTGCTAATTGCACCTGAGTGCTGTCTAACGATGTTGCCAATAATTCATTTTCACCTTTTAAACGATCGTTCTCTTTAAGCAATACATCCATTTCTTCTTGCAAAGCAGAATATTTCTTTTTATATCTCCATAAACTATTTACACTATTTTGAGACACTTTTAAAGAATCCATTAAGCCTTGAATACGTCCTCTGGCATCAATTAAATCTTCATTTTTAGATTCTGTTTCGGCAATAGCAGCGTCATATTCTTTTGCCATATTGCTAAGGTCGTTCATTACTTGCTGCTTTTCACTAATTAAAGAAGATTCTGTTTCCTTTTTATCTGTATATAATTTTGAAGCGTAAAAAGCTGTACCTAAAAATAATACCAATAGGATACCTAAACCAACTTTTAAACCTGTACTTGTCTTTTGTGAACTTTCCATAAATTTCTGTTTTTAAGTTATTGTAATTCTGTTTTTTTAATTTAATTAGAGATTAAACTATTTAATAAAACTGTACTTTTATAATTCATAAATATAGATATCCAAATGCAAAATTTAACCCTATTTACTGAAAAAGAAAAGAAGCTTCTTTTAAAGAAACGTAAAGGTGAATCAAAATTTGGAGAACATACAAAGCTATTAAATAACCTCACAAATATATACGAAGACATCAATAGTTTAGACGTTAAGTATGTTCTTTTTGGAATTAAAGAAGATATTGGAGTTTACGCAAATTACGGTAAAACAGGTACTTACAACGCTTGGGAAGCTGCGATTAAAGTTTTGTTAAATACTCAAAACAACAGCTTTACAAATGCCAACAGTATTTTAGTTTTAGGTCACTTGGATTATAGCGAACAAAGAGAAATAATATCGGCTAAACCAAAAAAGAAAAATATTTCTAAAGCTAGATCACTTGTAGAAGATATTGATAAAGATGTAAGTTTTTTAGTGTCTTCAATAATCGCTGCAGGTAAAATTCCAATAATTATTGGAGGTGGCCACAATAACGCTTATGGCAATATTAAGGGTGCTGCTTTAGGGCTTAACAATAATATTAATGTTGTTAATTTTGATGCCCATTCCGATTTTAGAGCTGAAGAAGGAAGACATAGTGGTAATGGTTTTAGCTATGCGTTTACTGAAGGTTTTTTGAATAATTATTTCATTTTTGGTTTACATGAAAATTACACCTCCAACAATCTATTTAAAAGTTTAAATAAGATTAAAAATATAAAGTTCAACACCTTTGAAGCTATAGAAGTTAGAAAGGAAATTGATTTTAAGTCTGAAATGAAAGCTGCTTTAAAACATATTTCTGATAAAAATTTTGGAATTGAAATTGATTGCGATGCTATAGAAAATATTTCTAGTAGCGCAATGTCTCCAAGCGGATTTAGTGTAAACCAAGCCAGAGAATTTGTTCATTATTTTGGCTCTCACAATAACTCCACTTATTTACACATTTGTGAAGCTGCCCCAAATGAAGAAAACGAAACTCTAGTAGGTAAACTGATCTCTTATTTAATCACTGATTTTGTACGCGCTAATGGCAACTAACATTCTTCCCTACAACCAAAAGTTTGCAAAAGACTTTTACAATCTTAACATTGAGTGGTTGCAAACTTTCTTTTATGTAGAACCTTTTGATAAAGAAGTGCTAAGTAAACCCGAAAAATATATTATTGACAAAGGCGGATTTATTTTTTTTTCACAGAAAAATAACCAAATAGTAGGTACAGTTGCCTTAATGCCAACAGAAGAAAAAGGGGTTTTAGAATTAAGAAAAATGGCTGTACTGCCAGAAATGCGAGGTAACAAAATAGGCCAGGAGTTACTACAACATTGTATTGATTTTGCTAAAAGCAAAAAACTAAAAGCACTACTTCTCTACTCTAACACAAAATTAGAAAATGCAATTTATCTGTATAGAAAATATGGATTTAAAGAATTGAAACTCGAAGCCAATAATCCGTATGAACGTGCTGATATTAAGATGTTTTTTGAGTTATAATGAAGGTTAGTAATTGTCATCCACAGCTTTCAAAGAGTCCAATTGCCGCTGCAATGCTTTAATTCTATCCTCATTACTTTCTTCTTTTGGAATAGCCATTAAAGAATCCATTTGGCGCTCCATAATATCTTCATCTTTTGGTGTTTCATTATAAAAATAACCAATACCTTCACTGGCACGCCACGCTTCATTCAACTGCTCGTAAACTGTTTGGTCCCATTGGCTTGGATGTTTTACATCAATCCATATCACATCTCTATATTCACTATCTATCAAAACCAAATCTGGTGTGGCTGAGCCATCAAACTGTTGTGCATCAGTAGAGCTAATAGAAGAAATTGTCCCTAAAAAAAACATTCGTTTTCTACCTGCAATATCTTTTATGTAAGGTCTAAATTCTACTGGTGTGCTGGCATTCCAATCGTATTCTTTTCGAGATTCTTTAACCTTTAAAGGCATGGCTGAGACACCTGCAAAACCTTCTTTTTTTGTGGCATGGTCGTAATAATACATTTTATCGGTGCCATCAGCAGGAATAAAAACACTGTAACTTAAACTTGTTTTCTCATCACCAACCGGTTCTAACCCAAACCAATGGTAAAGACCACTGTAAGCATCTGAATTACTTCCTGCAAAATCAAAATCTGTTACATAAGGTTGCTGGTTTTGGTCTTTAGGCATTACAGGGATTTTAACAGCTGTTTTCATATTCCACGGCAATGGATCGCTAAAACCACCAAGAAATTTCAGAGATTCTGCCTGTAGTTGTGAGACTTCTTCAGACAAGGTATTCTGTTTATTTAAAAATGGATAATTTTTAACTTCATCTGGGCTTACAAACGTTCCTTTACCAATAGTTATTCGTTCAAAATAATCATTGATGTCGTGGTCGCCTTTATCAATAATCATTACACCTCCAAAAGAAGGATAAGGAAAAAAGAAACCTTTCCATTTTATTAGACTTACCACTTGTACCCAATTGCCTGAATCATTTTTCATGTAAAATGTATCACTAGGCTCGTAATTGAATAACATCCAAGGATTAAAACGCTGTACAACTGCATTATATGTATTTCTGCTAAATTTTAAAGATTCACCTATTGAGAAGGTTACTGGCACACGATTCTCATTGGAAAATCTAGGAAATGGTGAGGTACTGCTTACAGAAAAAACCTCTTCGGTATTATCACTAATACGCTGCATGATGTACTTTTCACTTGGTTGAATGGCCATGGTCCAATTGTTCTCTGTACCAATCCGTACTAAATGTGGCAATGACACATCTTTGGTTTCACCCACACTTTCGTTTGCCATTGAAAATATATTTCTTAGCGGTTGAATCCGTTCGTTTTGAGTTAAAGGCAATTCATTGATTTCAATTTTATTGAGATTATTGAATACGTTGTAGGTTTTCATATAATCGTACAATCCTTGATTCCAACCAAAAAAATATAATACTCCAAAAAAGACAATGAGAAGTCCAAGAATTCCAAGTCGTGTAAATGTACTGGCACTTTTTCTAAATTTTCTCAATCCCAAAATCAAAATCAACACACTTATAAGAATTACGAAGATATATTTTCTGAAAAACAACAATACAGGTTGGTAATCGTCCCTAAAAAAGAATAGTAATATAAGTAATAGCAAGGTTACAAAAACCGTGATTCGTTTTTGTTTTGTTCCTTTGTTCCAATAGTTTTTTATCATAGTTGATTGTCTTTTACGTGAAGACAGAATTTTTTGATTTGTTTTATTTAGCAATTAAAAGCACTTCGAATTTGTTCAGCCTGTCAGTAATATGAGATCTTTAAATAAATTAAGAATGATACTATATGTTACATCAATCCTTTATCCTTCAAACGTTCTCGAGCACTTTTTTCATTCATCTTTTTTTCAGGTTTATTTTCTATTTCATCTTTAGCCGTTTCAACAGCTTTATTATCCTTGTTTTTTAAATCCTCTAAAAAGTCTTTTCCTTTTTCAAAAGCATCGTCAAACTTATCTTCCAAGGATTCACTTTGTGTTTCAATGACTTCAGAAGATGAGATTACAAAATGTGCCACGTACGTTCCCAATAAAGTTCCTGCTGCAAAAGAAGCAAAAGCAGAAACTCCATTATAACTACCAAATACTGAAATTGGTGTTAAAAACTCAACAACCAATGCTGCAATAAGTACTATGGTTACAACAAATAGTAAACGTGGTATAAACGTTTGTTTATAAACAAAGCCTTTAGGATTATTTGGTGCCATTTGAAGCTCCTTGCTATTAACTATTTTGTTGAGCATACGATAGGCACCATTTCCATTGGATTCTCGCCAATATAGAAATATGCCGAATAAAATTGCTGCTATGAAAATTACGAGTTCTAGTCCCATGATTTTAAAAAATTTAATATTTAGTTTATGGATTCCGCATTAAGTGTGGAATGTCAGCTGATATAAAATTAGTCTAAAATTCTTAAATATTGTTACTTATCCGTCCAATAACCCAGTCTTTAAATGAATCCTCCCAAGTTTCATAACTTTTATAAAACTGCTCTTTATCATACCCTGTCTCTTATACACAT
>CAJXVG010000127.1 GCA_913061495.1 uncultured Winogradskyella sp. | reverse complement strand
CGAGATCAGCCTCGGTCTCGTGGGCTCGGAGATGTGTATAAGAGACAGGACTATACGAAAGCGAGTAAACTTGCTTATGAGTTGTAAAGGTTTAATATTCAATAATCTCAAACTCACTTCGCCTGTTTAACTGATGCTCCTCATCGGTACAGTTTAACATTGGACATGCGACTATAGGTTGACTCTCGCCAAATCCTTGAAATTTCATTCGCCTAGCGTTGATGTATCGTTCTAATGCCAAATAATTTCTGGTAGATTCTGCTCTTTTTTCAGATAAAACCTGATTGTATTTCACCGTACCTCTACTATCAGTATGCGCACTTATTTTTAATTGAATTTCTGGATAACGCTCAAGTTTTTTTGCCAATTCATCTAAAATGACTTTTGAGTCTTCTCTTATGGTCCACATATCAAAGTCAAAGTAAATAGGTTTTAACTCAAAGAATAATTTACCGTCCTTTTCAATTATAGGAGGGCCTTCAACGTCTGTTAGCATTTCAAAACGTTTTGGATCTTTTTCCTTTAATTCTTTATCAATACCCTTTTCTGCAACAATCACATCTACGGGATCTACTGGAGGAGGTGGTGGAGGTGGTGGCAGTTTCTTCAAGTACAAAACATGTGTTTGATCTTGTTTTTCTAGTACTTTAATATTTGACGAATCTGTATAATAATTATTGTTTTGAGCCTTTAACACATAATTGCCAGCCAATAAGTTTTTATTAAAAAAAGCGTCCTCATCTAAAATATTGCTATAAATTTCTTCTCCTTTTTTATTCAATAATACGACCTCCGCATCAGAAATATATTCATCCGTTTCTTTATCCCTAATCTCAAAACGGTTAATATACTCTCTTATAAATATTTCACCTATTTGCTTAAAGGCATAAATATTATCATCTAACCTATTTCTATTCGATGCAAAAAAACCTTCAGTATCGTTATAATAGTTTAGGTTGAAATCATCATACCTCGAATTGATTGGAGCTCCAAGATTTATTGGTTTAGTGAACTGACCATTTACACGTTCAGAAACAAAATTATCTAATAAACCAAGCCCTAAATGGCCATTTGAAGCAAAAAACAGATTTCCTTCTTTAGATATAAAAGGGAAGTGTTCTCTGTTTATAGTATTAATGGTAGATCCTAAATTAACAGGTTCTCCGTATGTTCCATCTGGTTCTATAGTCACAGAGTACAAATCAAAACTACCTAAGCTGTCTTGTAAGTCTGCCGAAAAATATAATTTATTGCCATCATTACTCAAAGTTGGGTGTTGGTAAGAGAAACCTTTTTGGCAAAACGAGAGTTTTTCTAAATCGGACCAAAATCCATTATTGAATGAAGCTTTATAAAGATGAATGTTATTTGTATCACTATCATCAAACACTTTTTTTCCTTCATCAAAATTACTTCTAGATATGTAAATAGTTAGTCCATTTTCGCTGAAACAAAAATTACCTTCATGTAATTGGGAGTTGATTTTTTCTGGTAGTGGTTTAACTTCACTTTCTAATTTATTTTCCTCTGTAACCTTTACTGAATAAAGATCCAAAAAGGGTTGATGGGTCCACTTAAATGTTTTTGCAAATAGTTTATTATTTTCCCTATCGGAAACAAAATAAATACTGTCATTTAGTTTTACTGCTCCAAAATCTGAAGCTTGGGAATTAAATGGCATAAGCTCAACCTCATAATCGGGATTCATGAGTTTAAACGTTTCTATAATTTCTATAGCTTCGGCTTTATTTACTGTAGCAGATAGGTTTTCTTTATAGCGCTTAAAGTAATCTAAGCCATTTTCATAATCTCCCAACGCTGATAATACTTGGTATAACTTAAAGTTAAATTCGTTATCATAAGTTTTGTCCTTTTCAAGAAATTGTCCTCTTACCAACTGTTTTAAATAACGAGATGCATTTCTGTATTGAAATGTGTTATAGTACGACGTTGCTATGCGCTCTAAATCCGTTTTATGGGATTCTTTTGCCAAGTTTTCTTCGTAATACTTGGCTGCATTGATAAAATCTCCTTTTTCAAAAAAACGATCTGCTCTAGTCTTGTTTTGCGCAAACAAGCCCTGCGCCACAATAAATACTGTAAATAAAAGAACTATTTTTTTCATCATATTAATAGAATCTAGGAGAAGCATACGTTTTGCTTAAGCCCAAAATATCAAACCTATAGGTTAATATAATTTCATGACTTCCGCTATTAAAATCATTCAGCTCGTTTGTGCTAAAGTCGTAAGCATAGCCAAACCTTAAGCCCTGAAACACCTCGATACCAGCCATTGCCGAAACAGCATCTTGATATCTGTATGACATACCCAATTCAAACTTATCCATAAATAATGCATTAGCAGAAACATCAAAAGACAAAGGGCTTCCTACTACTTGTTTTATTACTGTAGAGGGTTTAAATTTTAAATTATCCGTAATATCAAAAACATATCCTCCTATTAAGAAAAGGTGCAAGTCGTTTTTATACGATAACTCATCATTAACATCTAATCTATTTGGTAACAAGTTTGGTGATGATAAACCAACGTAGTAATTTTCTTGAAATAAAAATACACCAGCACCAATATTTAATATGGTTTGATTTTCATTCTGCTGTATAAATAAATCATCATTAACATTACTCTGAAAGGTGTTTGTACTTAAATGATCAAAACCAACTTTCATTCCAAAGGACATATTTAGACTTTCGGTGAGTTTTATTTTATATGCCGCATCAATATTAAATACGTTTTCCGTCTGTTTTATATTTTCACCAATTTCATCATTTAAAAAATTGAGACTGAGTTCTATTTTATCATTTAAAGGAATATTGGCAAATATGTTACCGGTTTTTGGCGCACCTTCAATACCAACCCATTGTGTGCGGTAGAGTCCTCCAACTTCTATTAAGCCTGGAGTGTTTATCATATAAGCCGGATTAACAATATTCATATTATACATGTACTGAGTATAATGTGGTTCTTGCTGTGCACAAACTGATACAAAACAAAATAAGAATAGTATATATAGAGTTCTTTTCATTTTATATCAATTATCTGCTTAAATAAACACTACCTTGAAAAGGAGAGGTGGTATTGTCATTTGGATTGAACACATAAAAATAAGTACCTGATGGCAATGTATTTCCTATGGTTAACGATACATTGGACGTGCCATTAAATAATTCTGTATTTCTATTTCCTTTATAAACTAAAGTTCCATATCTATTAAAAACTTTAATTTCAAAATTTGGAAACACAACAGGAAGATTACATAGGTCTAGTTCTTCATTTTCATTATCTCCATTATTAGAGATCCCATCGTTTATTTCGCAATCATCACAAGTGCTGTCACTAAATAGCAACACCGTAATTGTTATAACCGAACGGACAGACTCACAACCGTTAGCATCTAAAGCTGCTATAAAATAATCTTCTCCGTTTACCAATAGTGTACTTTCTGGTAGCACATTTGTAGAAGTAGATGTCTCATACCAGTTATAATCAAATACATTATTTAAAATTTGAATATCTGAAATAGTAGCTGCATCAGTAATACAAAACGTTTGATTTTGAACTTGAGCTGCTTCTACGTTCACAACTGTAATAGTTAATATTGCTGAAGAAACACTACACAAATTATTGCCTTGCACGTCATATTGAAAATCATAATCACCTTCATTTAAACCAGAGACATCTAGAATACTTCCGTTAAGTGCATTTGTATTGTCTAAATCTTGGAAAGCACCACCATTATCTGCTATAGGATCTAAAATATTCAATAAGTCTATTTGTACATCAGACTTACAAACGGTGGCTAACATATCACTTCCTGCATTTGCATTTTGGAAAACAGTGACTGTCACAATAGCTTGATTCCCTGTACAAAATACGTCTGTACCGTTACCATTATCTGGAACTGAGTACGTATAATTTCCAGATTCAAAAGTAGCTGGATCAAAATTTACATTGTTTGTTAAAGCTGTAAAACCGTTAGGACCTGTCCAATTACCGTTAGTACTTACATCGTTTCCTAATAAGTCGAATAAGTCAAAAGCATTATCATCATTACAAACTTCTACTGTCGCATCTGTTCCTGATTGGTATTGTTCATATAAAATGAATGAAAGATTAGCCGAATCTATACAGCCTTCTGGAGTTGTTGTGGTATAAACAAAATTAAAGATTTGTTGATTATTGATTTCTGGAATAGGAAATGGATCGTTTATTGTATTTCCGCTATCTAAATCTGTCCAAGTACCTAGAGGCCCAACATATATAGGATCATCCACACCATTAGTTGTCAATAGAGGAATTAAATCTATCGGACTTGTTAAATCTGCCTCACAGAATTCCAACACACCTGTATCTTCACCCGCATAATTAAAAGGATTTATTACAATGGTTACTTCTGCTGTTTCCATCTGGCAAGGATGACTTCCATCACTAGTAGAACTACAACCGTTTGGTGCATTATTAATAATTTCTTCATTTACAACTTCACAGTTATATTCTGGTAAAACGGTATATCTAAAAGTATAAACACCTGCATCTGTGTTAGAAACATTCGATAGGTCTATCGTACCAAGAGAACTATAAGTTGCGGATGGTTGACATAGCGTTATTCCTGTATTACTTACTAAGCCCAAATTTGAAGGACCAGAAACTAATTCCCAATTGGTACAACTATTATTTGGATAGTCAAAAAGCACTCCATTTTCAGTTGTGAAAGTCAGGTAATCATAAAGGTTTAACGTTGATAAATTTTCATCATTCACACAGAATTCTGGTACTGGCAAGGTTTGTGCAAAAGGTCTTAATTCTTCAAATAATGTAAAACTTACAATGCTGGTTTTTGAATCGCAAACGGTTGAACGACTTTCTACCATATAGGAGAATTCAAATGTCTGACAGCCAAACTTAGGATTGGACTGTACTAAATCATTATATATAACATTAAAATCTACAACCGAATCTCCAGGTCCTGATAGTTGACCTGTCGTATCTTCTTCATTCAGCCAAATGCCCTCAATATCTTCATTGACTAAATAATCATCATCCCTTAAATCAATGACACCTAAATCACCATTTATGATTTCAGATTCACATATATTCAATTTATTTGCTGCACCAGAGAAAACTTCTCTAATAACTGAGACTTTTACTAATGTTTGTACCGAAGGACTGCATGGTGTAATGCCAGGAACAGTATATATAAGTTCAAAAGTTTCCTCATCAACTAGTGGCATTCCTGGTTGATATGGAATATCAGCTTGAAAAATGCTTCCATCTATTCCTATAAAATTAGGGCTGTTTCCACTATATGTCCATACTCCATTGGCATGTGCACTAGGAATGGATTGTAAAGCTTGAAATAAATCAAATTCTGCGGCAGAACCGCATGGATCTGCTCCAATATCACAAATCTCAACATTAGCGCCATTAACAGTATTGGCAGGCACTGCAATTCCCGAAAATGGCC
The DNA here is from genome assembly GCA_913061495.1 of uncultured Winogradskyella sp. Taxonomy (GTDB): domain Bacteria; phylum Bacteroidota; class Bacteroidia; order Flavobacteriales; family Flavobacteriaceae; genus Winogradskyella. Next base: position 2,762 of record CAJXVG010000127.1, on the reverse strand, counting down.
CTAAAACCACATTTATAGTTAAGGCTGTACCAGAACTGCAATCAGTATTAGATAAAAGAAATTGATAATCTGTTTCAGACTCAGACGCAGCATCCAAATCCCATAAAAACAAATCTCCTGTGCTTTCGTCTAAAGCAAAATTGAAACCAGGATCAAACCAAGTACCTTGCTGAATAGTGTTACCCGTTAAGTTGGTATATTCATCATATAAATTAATTATCCCATCAAAGTTGCCGTCTCCGTCACCATCAATCTGGGTCATATCACAAATTACAATAGTTTCTTGTAAATTACATTGTGCTTGTAAAGTAAACACAGTACACAACATTACAGCGAAGACTGTAAATTTAAATGGATTCAAGTATTTGGTTGGTTTAGTTAGTGTACCAAAAATAGTAATTAAATTCAATTACAAAAATTTATTTAATTAATTCAGAACAAAATTATTACGGTGTTGAATTAGACACTTGGAGTACCTTACCGTTATAATATTTATTTCCTGTCAATGCGAAATTTTGAATATATTTTGCCATTTCTAGAGCTGATGTTGGCGCTTCGTAACCTGGAAATGCTTCTGCCAACATTTCTGTTTGTACAGCTCCCAATGCGAGTACATTAAACTGTGGCCCTGTTTCTTTGTACTCCTCTGCCAATAGTTCTGTTAACGTTATCACAGCTCCTTTGCTTGAACTGTATGCTGCTAAGCCAGGGAATTTCACACTCCCTTGAATGCCTCCCATTGAGCTAATAGTTATTACATGGCTATCACTTTTCATATAAGGCAAAACAGTCCGTGTCATTTCTGACACACCGAAAACGTTGGTTTCGTAAATCTTGGTGAAATCTTGAAATGAAGTTTCTGCAAAAGGTTTATTGAGTAACGCTCCTGCATTGTTTATTAAGACATCTACTTGTTTCCACTCTTCCTTTATAAACTTTTCTACTTTTTTGTAATCATTTTCATTACACAAATCAAATGAAAAAGAAGTAATATTATCAAACTGTAGGTTACTTACCGGTTTGGCATTTCGTGATAAGGCTAAAACATTATGTCCCTGATTGGCAAACAAATGCACTAATTCAAAACCAATACCTCGACTTGTCCCTGTTATAATTATATTCTTACTCATCTCTTAAAACCACTTCTTTTGTTGGTGCATTCATCATCCCCTCTAATGCAGGAATCATATGGTTTATAAAATTAGCCATATGCTTATAATCCATTTTGTCTGCTTCGTCATCAACGTGGTGATAATACTTATAATTTGTAAAATCAAAAGTTGAAATGGCGTGTGCAGGAATACCCAATTGTTTGTAAAATGGAAAGTTATCTGAGCGCATAAACAAATTCATTTTTTTTGCTCCCGGAAAAAATCCTACCACCTCATTATCTGCGTACTTATTTAAAGTTTTAGCAAAATTAGAACGATTATAACCACTCATATATGCCATAGATTTATCTTCTGCTCTTGGCACTCCAATCATTTCAAAATTAATCATGGTGTAGGCGTTAATTCCTTTAGATTTAAGACGTTCTGCCAGATGAGCAGAACCCTTTAAACCCATTTCTTCAGCAGCGTAAAGTGTAATTAAAATACTTCGCTTATTGGATTTGGACTTAGCAAAATATTTACCAAATTTCATAGCAGCAATGGTACCTGAAGCGTCATCATTGGCTCCATTTGCAATTTTATCACCATTGACTTCTTTACCAAAACCAATATGGTCGTAATGACCACCTAAAATAATATATTCATTTTTTAATTTTGGGTCATTCCCTTCCACTAATCCTACTATATTATAACCTATAATATCTTTTAGGTTGAAAGAATCTCGATAAGTTTCAAAATAAGGCTGTATATCATTTTCTATAAAGTATTTTTCAATAAAGACGGCTGCTTTTTCTATCCCTTCTGATCCTGTTGCTCGTCCCTGTAACTCATCTGAAGCCAAATATTCCATGCTTGCTTTAACAGCTTCGGCAGAGACAAAAGGTTGCATTGGTCTTGATGCCACGATGACTTCTTCTGGTAGGTGCTTATTATCTACCATATCATTTTTTTCTAAATTTTCTTTTTGTGTTTTTTGAGCAAATGAAGAGCAAACAATTCCTATTAAAATTATTGAATATAGTTTTTTCATGATTTTTTATTTGAGCTTAAAGATAAAAAATCCTGTATCAAACTAATGATACAGGACTAAAACAATTTTTGCACTTAAATAATTACATTTTTTTATTAGCTTTTTTGGCAAGCCTTTTGATTTTTTTATTCATATCCTCAATCAACTCTTCTGTTGCGCTCTCGCACATAGGCTGTATTTTTTTAGGAGACATTACTGGCAAACCACCTACCATAGCAGCTTTTTTCTTTGAACCAGCTAATTCATTGAATTGAAAAATACTTTTATTGTCTTTTGAATATAAGTCTAAACTAACAATTGCTTGTATACTAAAATATCCCAGTTTACCAATACCTGTCTTATTAAACCTATAGTTTAATCTTACAAACATTACTGCATCAGCACCTAAAGCTTCCGCAATGGGTTTCAAATTATCAACCTCTAATCGCGATCCATAATTTCTAATAACCTTGTAACCATCTATAGTTTCGAAAGCTTCTTGACCTCCAATATTTTTATAATCACCATGTTTAGCTTCAAAATTTTTGTATTCCGGAAGCTCTAAAACCTTTTCTTCTGGTATAAGTTCAAAATCAAACTCTTCCACATAACTATTGAAAAAAGCCTGTCTCTTATACACA
>CAJXVG010000126.1 GCA_913061495.1 uncultured Winogradskyella sp. | reverse complement strand
CAACTGTAGAGATTGTTGATATTGCAGGTTTGGTGAAAGGAGCGAGTAAAGGTGAGGGTTTGGGGAATCAGTTTTTGGCAAACATTAGAGAAACGGACGCTATTCTGCATGTGTTACGTTGTTTTGATAACGATAATATTGTGCACGTTGATGATAGCATAGATCCTGTGAGAGACAAGGAAACCATTGATATGGAGTTGCAACTGAAAGATCTTGAAACTGCAGAAAAGAAGTTAGATAAAGTTAAACGCGCTGCTAAAACCGGTAATAAAGAAGCACAGAAAGAAGAAGCTGTACTTTTAAAAATAAAAACAGGTCTCGAAGCTGGAACTTCAGTAAGAGCATTAGAGTTTTCAGATGTAGATTACGAAGACTACGTTAAACCAACACAGTTTATTACCGATAAGCCTGTAATGTACGTTTGCAATGTAGATGAAGGTTCTGCAACGACAGGTAATGCCTATGTAGAAAAAGTGCGAGAAGCTGTAAAAGATGAAAATGCAGAAGTTTTAGTCTTGGCTGTTGGCACGGAAGCAGATATCAATGAATTGGACGATTATGAAGAGCGCCAAATGTTTTTGGCAGATATTGGTTTGGAAGAACCAGGTTCGGCAAAATTAATTCGTTCCGCATATAAGTTATTAAATCAACAAACCTATTTTACAGCAGGAGTAAAGGAAGTAAGAGCTTGGACGGTAGATATTGGTGCCACTGGTCCGCAAGCTGCAGGAGTTATTCATACTGATTTTGAAAAAGGCTTTATTCGTGCAGAAGTTATTGCTTACGACGATTATGTTTCCTATGGAAGTGAAGCTAAAGTAAAAGAAGCTGGTAAAATGCGTGTTGAGGGTAAAAACTACATCGTAAAAGATGGAGATGTGATGCATTTCTTGTTCAACGTATAAGTTGGATTCTTATTGGATAATTAGAAATAGGCCAGCACTCTATGATTGAGCTTAGACTTTCTGTAAGCTCATAATTTTTAGGTAATTAAAACGTATAGTTTAAACTAAGCGCTTGGTAAGAGTCTCCAAATCTTGTACGTCCCATTGTTGGTGTCAGTCCAAATTTAGAATCGTTTGTTTTTTTGTGTAGTTCAGGAATGTAATAACCTGCTAAAGCTCCTAGCCCATAGCCCAAAAGTATATCGGTTAAAAAGTGCTCACCAGCCTGTAATCTAAAATAACCCACTGCAGCAGGCAAAACAGCTGCACCAGCCCAAACATAAGGTACACCTGCAGAGTCTGGATTAAAATCCTGAAATGCTTTTGCCGTAAAAAAGGTAGCGGTAGCAGTAGCAGCAACATGACCAGAGTAGAAGGAGCGTTGTCCGTTTTTAGAAAGTCGTCTAAAATCTGAATTAGTCTCGTCATAAACATAGGGTCTAGACCTGTTTACCAATCCTGCAGTAATGGTATATAAAGCACCTGTTGTAGCAATACTTTCTAAGTAAATACCAAGCACTTGCCCAGTATGGTCGTTTACTTCGTCATCAAACAATAAAAATAATGGAGCTGCAAAGGATAGAGCAAAAGGTATATCACTTATGCTCCGGGCTGAGTCAGAGTTATTTCCTACGGCCCATTTATCTATAAAATTTATGTCATCCTTATCATTGATAACTCGTTGTAATTCTTGTTCGCTTAAATCATCTTTGTTTCTTATAAGCTGTAAACCATAGTAACTAGTACCTAAAGCAGCACCTGTCCAAATGCCATCTCGTACCCATTCCCATTCATAAGGAGATACTGATTTTTGTTGAGCAAATGAAGAACAGCTAAAAGTTAAAATCAAAAGTGCTACAAATAGTTTTTTCATAATTAAATTTTTAACAAAGCTATGGATTAGTTGAAATTTGATGGATGTAATAGCGTCTAATTTTAACGTATTTCATACAGCGTTTAATAACATAACTTATTAATACGTATTGTTAATTACTTTAAGCTTTCCATGTTTTATTTTTTAAGTCATAGTATTATATTTAGCCTTTCATCAAAATTTTACCTACATACATGGCAGAACAGACCAAATATACCGAAGACAACATACGCTCGCTCGATTGGAAAGAGCATATTAGAATGCGACCTGGTATGTATATCGGGAAATTGGGTGATGGTTCTTCACCAGATGATGGTATTTATATTCTTCTAAAAGAAGTCCTTGATAACTCTATTGATGAATTTGTAATGGGAGCTGGTAAAACTATTGAGATTTCCATACAAGGAGAACGTGTTATAGTCCGCGATTACGGTCGTGGTATTCCATTAGGGAAAGTAGTGGATGTGGTATCCAAGATGAATACCGGAGGAAAGTACGACTCAAAAGCTTTTAAAAAATCCGTCGGTTTAAATGGAGTTGGTACCAAAGCTGTGAATGCGCTATCGTCTTATTTTAGGGTAGAATCTACAAGAGATAGTAAATCTGCTTCAGCTGAATTTGAACAAGGCAACCTAACCAATGAAGAATTGCTCGATGAAACCAGCCGAAGAAAAGGGACTAAGGTGAGTTTTATTCCAGATGAAACTATCTTTAAGAATTACAAGTATAGAAGTGAGTACGTTGCAAAAATGTTGAAATACTATGTGTATCTCAACCCTGGATTAACCATTGTTTTTAATGGTGAAAAATATTACAGCGAAAACGGACTAAAGGACTTATTATCTGAAACTATTAACGATTCAGATTTACTTTACCCAATCATTCACTTGAGAGGAGATGATATTGAAGTCGCTCTTACACATAGTAAAACCCAGTATAGTGAAGAATATCATTCCTTTGTAAACGGACAAAACACCACACAAGGAGGAACACATTTGTCAGCTTTTAGAGAGGCTTTGGTAAAAACCGTACGCGAGTTTTATGGAAAAAATTACGACGCCTCTGATATTAGAAAATCAGTAGTCGCAGCTATAGCGATAAAAGTAATGGAGCCCGTGTTTGAGAGTCAGACAAAAACCAAATTAGGATCTACAGATATGGGTGGAGATTTGCCAACGGTGAGAACCTATATCAATGATTTTGTTAAGACCTATTTAGATAACTACCTTCATAAAAACACGGATACTGCTGAAAAGATTCAACGTAAAATCCTTCAAGCAGAACGAGAGCGAAAAGAATTATCAGGAATTCGGAAATTAGCCAAAGACAGAGCAAAAAAAGCCAGTCTTCATAATAAAAAATTACGCGATTGCAGAGTACATTTTGGAGATACCAAGAATGAGCGTAGTTTAGAAACCACGCTGTTTATTACAGAGGGTGATTCAGCTTCCGGTAGTATTACAAAATCTCGTGATGTCAATACACAAGCCGTATTTAGTTTAAAAGGTAAACCCCTTAATTCTTACGGATTGAGTAAAAAGATTGTTTATGAAAATGAGGAATTTAATCTTTTACAGGCCGCATTAAATATAGAAGAATCTATAGAGGATTTACGTTATAATAATATTGTTATTGCCACAGATGCCGATGTAGATGGTATGCACATTAGATTGTTGCTGATAACATTCTTTTTACAATTTTTTCCTGAAGTTATAAAAGAAGGTCATTTGTATATTCTTCAAACACCATTATTCAGAGTAAGAAATAAGAAAGAAACCATCTATTGTTATTCGGAAGAAGAACGACGCAACGCTATAGAAAAACTGAAACCAAAACCAGAGATTACACGATTTAAAGGTTTAGGTGAAATTTCACCAGATGAATTTGTCCATTTTATCGGAGAGGATATTCGCTTAGATCCTGTAATGTTAGATAAAGACATGTCAATAGAAGAGTTGTTGTCATTTTATATGGGTAAAAACACACCAACGCGACAAGAATTTATTATTGATAATTTAAAGGTTGAACTGGATGTGATTGAGGAAACGGCTTAAAAGGAGAGAAATAAATACATATTGTTCCTTTTGAATTAGGAATCAAAATATAATAGAATAGATTCCTGCCTCCGCAGGAATGACAATAAATATGGCAGAAGAAGAAAACGACGCATTAGAAAACACAAATAACGAACAAAACCAAGAGTCCCAAGAACCAGAGGAAACCATTACCAAAGTCACGGGAATGTACAAGGATTGGTTTTTGGATTATGCATCCTACGTAATCCTAGAACGTGCTGTACCTGCAATTGAGGATGGTTTTAAACCTGTGCAACGCCGTATTATGCATTCCATGAAAGATTTGGATGACGGCCGTTACAACAAAGTAGCAAACATTGTTGGTCATACTATGCAATATCATCCTCACGGAGATGCTAGTATTGCTGACGCAATGGTTCAGATTGGGCAAAAAGACTTATTAATTGATACTCAGGGAAACTGGGGAAATATTCTTACAGGAGATAGCGCAGCAGCTTCACGTTATATTGAGGCACGTATTTCTAAATTTGGACTTGATGTTGTTTACAATCCAAAAATAACAGAATGGCAAGCCTCATATGATGGCAGACGAAAAGAGCCTATAAATTTACCTGTTATGTTTCCGCTATTGCTAGCGCAAGGTGGTGAAGGTATTGCTGTTGGACTTTCAACAAAAATTTTACCGCATAATTTTATTGAGTTAATTGATGCTTCCATCAGGCATTTAAAGGGTAAGAAATTTACAATATTGCCGGACTTCCCTACAGCTGGTATTGCAGATTTTACCAATTACAACGATGGTCTGCGTGGAGGAAAAGTTAGGGTTAGGGCCAAAATTTCCCAACACGATAAGAATACACTTGCTATAACTGAAATACCATATTCTACCACTACATCATCGTTAATTGACTCTATTTTAAAAGCGAATGACAAGGGGAAGATAAAGATTAAAAAAATAGAAGATAATACAGCTGCAAATGTAGAAATACTTATCCATTTGCCGTCTGGGTTATCACCAGATAAAACCATTGACGCTCTATACGCTTTTACAAATTGCGAAACCTCAATTTCACCTTTGGGTTGCGTTATTGAAGACAATAAGCCATTGTTTATTGGTGTCACAGAAATGTTGCGACGTTCTACCGACAATACAGTTCAATTATTAAAAAGTGAACTAGAAATTAAACTTGGTGAATTTGAAGAGCAATGGCACTTTGCATCATTAGAGCGCATTTTTATTGAGAATAGAATCTATCGCGACATTGAAGAAGAAGAAACATGGGAGGGAGTTATCCAAGCTATTGACAAAGGCCTTCAACCACACATAAAACATTTGAAGCGCAAAGTTACTGAAGATGATATCGTTCGTTTGACAGAAATTAGGATTAAGCGTATTTCAAAATTCGATATTGATAAGGCACAACAAAAAATTGATGCTTTAGAAAATCAAATAGCTGAGGTAAAGCATCATTTAGCTAATCTTATAGATTATGCCATTGCTTATTTTGAAAGATTGAATAAAGATTACGGAAAAGAAAAAGAGCGAAAAACAGAAATACGCATTTTTGAGGATGTAGATGCTACAAAAGTTGTGATTAGAAACACAAAACTTTATGTCAACAGAAAAGAAGGCTTTATAGGAACCTCATTGCGACGTGACGAATATGTTTGTGACTGTAGTGATATTGATGATATCATTTGTTTTACCGAGGAAGGAAAAATGATGGTGACAAAAGTGGATTCTAAAACCTTCATTGGGAAAAATATAATCTACGTCGCTGTATTTAAAAAGAAAGACAAGCGTACCATTTATAACATGATTTACCGTGATGGCAAAAAAGGACCATCTTACGTAAAACGATTTGCTGTCACAAGTATGACGCGAGATAGAGAGTACGATCTGGCCAATGGTAACAAAGGTTCTGTGGTTTGGTATTTTTCTGCAAACCCAAATGGTGAGGCAGAAGTGGTAACTGTGATGTTGCGTCAAGTAGGTAGTGTTAAAAAATTAAAATGGGATTTAGATTTTGCTGATATTCTCATTAAAGGTCGTTCTTCAAAAGGAAACCTAGTAACAAAGCATTCCGTAAAACGCGTAGAGCTCAAGGAAAAAGGAGTTTCAACCTTAAAGCCACGTAAAATTTGGTTTGATGATGCCGTACAACGGTTAAATGTTGATGGACGAGGTGAGTTAATTGGTGAGTTTAGAGGAGAAGATCGATTATTGGTTATCACACAATCTGGTATGGCAAAAACCATAATACCAGAATTGACCACGCATTTTGATAGTGATATGATAGTCTTGGAAAAATGGATACCAAAAAAACCAATCTCAGCCATTTATTATGACGGTGAAAAAGAACGTTATTATGTAAAACGTTTTTTAATTGAGCAAGAAGGCAAGGAAGAGTTTTTTATATCTGAACATGCAGATTCGCAATTAGAAATTGTTTCAACCGATTGGAGACCAATGGCAGAAGTAGAGTTTACAAAAGAGCGTGGAAAAGAACGCAAGCCAAATATGGAGGTTAATTTAGAAGAGTTTATTGCTGTTAAAGGTATAACAGCATTGGGTAATCAATTGACCAAAGATAAAATAAATCAGGTTAGTTTATTATCATCATTACCCTACGATGCTCCCGAAGAAACACCAGCAAATGATATTGAAGTAGTTGGTGAGGAAACTGTATCTAAATCTACTGAAAATAAGAGTGATAATAGTTTTAACAATTCTAAAGATTCGTCGAAACCAACTTCAGATGAAACCGATGAATATTCTGAAGGTGATGGTCAGGGAAAACTATTTTAATTTTTCATTTTTTTTCTTGTTATTTTTCTGAGTCCTGTAGTTTAAAAATTCCACAAAGAGTGAGAAAGCAATAGCAAAATAGAGGTATCCTTTTGGAATTGCTCCAACGGTTTTTCCAAAAAATTCAGTATCAGATAAGTGGGCAGCTTCGGTAATAAGCATAAAGCCAATTAGAATCAAAAAAGCTAAACCTAAAATCTGCATACTTGGATGTTTATCAATAAACTTGCGTATGGGATTTGCAAAACCAATCATAATAGCAATTGATATTACTACAGCAATTACCATCAACATTAAAGTGTAATTATGATTTGGGTGTAAACCATTTGTCATTCCTACAGCTGTTAAAATAGAATCAATCGAGAAAATAAAATCGATAATCAAAATTTGTGTAATGGCTTGAGATAGAGATTTTATTTTCTTGTTTTTAATAGTATCCTCATCATGGTCGGGAACTTCCACTTTTTCTCTGATTTCTGAAGTGCTTTTGTAGATTAAAAATAATCCACCAGCAAACAATATAATGGCTTGCCAACTAATGCCAATACTTAACCAGCTAGTGTCTATAGTGTAAAAAGGCTCACTTAAACCTACTAAAAACGATACAAACAATAACAATATTATACGCTGCACCATCGCTAAGACCAACCCAATATTAGTGGCTTTGGCGCGTTGGTTTTCTGGTAATTTATTGGCGGCAATTGATATAAAAACAATATTATCTATGCCTAGAATTATTTCGAGAAACGTAAGTGTGAGTAATGCAATGATGGCATCAGAAGTCAATAAAAAATCTAACATAGCTATTGATTGATCTTTGTTGCTGTTCCTTTTTCCACACGTGTAGCTCTATTTGCTTTTTTCACTGCAAGTTTATACTCAAAGGTGTACGTGTTATTTTGGGTTGAAAGAATCTTCATGTGAATTGCGTCCTTTTCAGACATGCTTTCCGGATTTATTTTCTTAAGAATGAACTCGCAATCATTAATCCAACGAATAGAGGATGAATCTACTTTCCCTTCATAATAATCGATATTCAACGAATCATTCCGTACAAATTTACCTGTCTTATCTTTTCCATCAATAGTGTAATTAAATTCAAAAGTACCTGTTTTGAAATCTGTGCAATTACGCTCGGTGTTGTAGCATCCTGTTAGTGTAAGTAGAGCAAAAACGAAAAAGAATCTATTCATGTCATTTGTTTGCGCAAAGGTAGCAAATACAACAATGAGTTTTATGGCTTATAACTTTTAAAACTTCCGTTTTTATAAAAAACAACAATGTGTTCAATTTCTGAATCCTTAGTTTCAAGTTGAGGTTTAGTGATAGGATTATTTACAGGCTTTGGAGGTTCTAAATTTTTAGGCTGTTTTATTTCTGAAGGAAAATTACCTTTTCCATTTAGCAACCAATATAATTCTACCTCTGGATAGGAGTGAAGGACTTTCATTACAAAGTCTAAACTCGGTTTATTTCTTCCTGATAAAATGTGTGAAATACTAGAGCGTTGCACACCGATTTTCTCTGCAAAACCAGAAGCGGTTTCATCATAATAATCGATGATTTTTTGTAGGCGTTTGGTAAATTCTGGAGTGTTTATCATTGTAAACTTAAATTATAACCTTATAACGTTACAAATGTAAATAATTGTATTGAATTCAATCAATAAACATAAAATCTGTCTCTTATACACATCTCCGAGCCCACGA
>CAJXVG010000125.1 GCA_913061495.1 uncultured Winogradskyella sp. | reverse complement strand
ACGAGATCAGCCTCGGTCTCGTGGGCTCGGAGATGTGTATAAGAGACAGACCGTAATCTTTGGGCTTAATAAAAAGACCATATCTCTGCAAATGTTTTTCACAAACAATATTGAATATGGGTATTCATATCAAAAGACATTCGACTTCAAGAAAAAGGAAGACTCTCTAAGTGATGCCTTTGAATATATATTGAATGAAGGTATAGATGAAATTTACTGTTCAATATCAGAGCATACCAATGCACAAATTGCAGATATCGTGGATTTTGCAGATAACAACCTTAAAATCTTAAAATTTATACCAGACAGTAAAGAAATATATTCCAAAAAATTGAGGTACGAGTATTACGATTATATTCCAATTCTCACTTTAAGAACTATACCTTTAGAGGATTCTGTGAATATGTTCATTAAGCGCAGTTTTGATATTTTATTCTCAAGTTTAATAATCATTTTTATCTTGTCTTGGCTTACACCAATTATAGCCCTTTTAATTAAACTGGAGTCCAAGGGTCCTGTGTTTTTCAAACAATCGAGAAATGGCTTTAACTATCGAGAATTTGAATGTTACAAGTTTAGATCAATGACGCCTAACAAAGATGCTCATTTGTATCAAGCCACAAGAGGTGATCAAAGGGTGACAAAGGTTGGTAAATTCATAAGAAAAACGAGCATAGATGAGTTACCTCAGTTCTTTAATGTGCTATTTGGTGACATGTCAGTTGTAGGACCGAGGCCACATATGGTTAGCCATACAAACATGTATGCCAAAAAAATCGACAAGTTTATGGTTAGACATTTTGTAAAACCAGGAATTACAGGTTTAGCACAAACAAGTGGTTTTAGAGGAGAGGTAGAAACAGATAAGGATATTATTGGTCGGGTTAAGTTAGATATTTTTTATATTGAAAATTGGTCAATATTATTAGACTTAAAAATTATCATTCAAACCTTTATCAATGCTGTTAAGGGAGAAGAAAAAGCATATTAAATCACTTGTTTGAGTGCTTCAATTTGCTTCTCAAAATCAAAATGTTTTTTAGCACTTTCTTGTATTTTTGTTTTAAATTTCAAATTGATTTCTTTAATTTTTATTGACTTTATAACAGAGTTAAGGTCAGTGTAATCGTTTTCATCAGCTATCCAACCTAAGCTATAATTTCTCACAACACCTTCTCCTTCACCTCCACCAAAATAGAGCATCGGTAACCCTAATTTGGCATATTCAAACAATTTTGAAGGTACTGAACCATAGATTCTGTGGCGTAAAGGAATAATTGAAAGATCATATTGTAAAATCACTTTGTGCAATAAGTCCCTGTCTATTTTTCCATGAAAATGGATGGGAAGTTTCTTGTTTTTAGCAATGAAATTTTTTATTTGTTGTTCTTCGGCTCCAGAACCATAAATATGGAATTCAATTTTTTCGAAATCTAAAGATTGGCAAAGTTTTAAAACACCTTGTGCCACTCCCAAAAGCCCAGCATATACAATTTGTAACTTAGGGCCATCTGATTTTCTTTCTTTTAAAGGAGGTAATTCTATATCTGGATAATTTCTATAAAGAAACAACTCAGTATTATTGCTAATTTGCCTAACATGAGTTAAAATTTCATTGCTCTGCCCTAAAATTAAATCAGCCTTTCTATAGTTAAAATGTTCTATTTTTTTTAAAAGCATATAACTCAGATTTTCATTTAGAGCACCAAGGTCTAAGCCAGCGCTTGGCCATAGGTCACTGACGTTTAAGATAAGTTTCCGTTTTTTAGAGCGTAAAAACAACATACAGGTAAAAGCAACTAAAAGTGGTGGTGATTGAACTATGACTTTCTTCGGAATTTTGTTCCAAAGAAAAAACCAAATAAGGCTAAAACTATACGAAAGCATAGCTGTAAGTCTTATAAACTTATTTTTGGATATCGTAGCAAATATCCAAAGTCTATTGATTTCAATGTCATTTTCTGTAGTTTTAGATTGAAACTTTCCTCTATGACCTTTGAAAACTTTCCCAGTAGGATAATTGGGCAATGGAGTCACCACACGGACTTTGTAATCGTTTTTTAAGCCTTCTGCTAAGTGATTAATACGATTGGAGGCAGCACCAATTTCAGGCGGATAATAACTCGTAATTATCATTAAATCTTGCATAAGACTGTACTAATTGATATAAGATGTAAATTGTTTGAGTTTGCCAGATTTTGAGCGATTCAGCGTTTTTACACGCTTAAAAGTAATGGCTAGCTGTGGTTCAAGATACTTTATAACCTCTGCCTTAATTGTCCTTGTTTTATCTTTAGAAAGCGTTTGATTGCTCACATATATAATTTTGAATTCATCAACTTTATGTTGTTCAATGACAAACTCAGACACATTGCCGTCATCTTGAATAACGCTTTTTGTAATATAATAAAAGGTGAGACCAGCAGCCTTTTTCCCACTTGGCAAAAGTATGACATCATTGGTACGACCAATAAGTTTTTTTAGAATAGGTTTTTTTAAAGTACTAGACTTGGATAAAATACCAACATCACCTATATCGTAGCGAATAAATGGGTGCGCTTTGTTATAGAGTGATGTTATTACAATCCTACCTTCTTTTTCCAGAGGTAAAACGTTATCATCTTCATCGAGTATTTCTACAAATAGAGTTTCACTGTTTACTTGCCATTCCCCTTTTCTATTTTCAAAAGCGATGAGGTCTAATTCCGAAGCTCCATACTCATTCACTACAGGTACTCCAAATTGTTTCTCCATCAATATTTTGTCATCTTCAAATAACATTTCGGAGGTAGTAATACAAACCTTTAGGCTTGGGCAAACTGTGGTTAAAAGTATATTTTCTCGTTCTAAATATTTTGCAAACTGAACCAGAGAGCTAGTGTAACCATTTATATAATCAAACGCGGTAGTCTTAAACTTTTTCACAGCCTTTTTAAAAGCTGTATCACTCAAGTCAAAAACAGAAAACCGATAACGTTTACTAAACCAATCCTTTAGACGTTCTTTGTAATAGTTTTTTTTGTTTAATGGAATACCATAAAAACGCGCTTGTTTAGAAGTGTTAAAATCAATATTGTACCACGAAAACCTATTTGTTATTTCTGCCCAAGTCATGGCGTGGCACCATTTGTCTTTGGCAAAAATAAAAGGTTTTCCTGAGCTTCCAGAGGTTTTGTTAAGATAAACATTCTTTAAGTTATAACCTTTAGAAAGTCGCTTGGAAATAGGCTGTTGTAAATGCGCTTTGGTCATAACTGGTACTGACTTCCAGTTTTCTAAATTTATAGATTTACCAAAAGATTTATAAAACGAGTTATGTTCTAAATGAAACTGAAGTATTTCTGTTTTTCGGCTTTCAACATAAGCTAAAAAGTCATCCTCATTTATAGTTTCAATTTCAGACAATACCTGCTTTGCTTTGTCTATTGCAAAGCCATTCATTTTTAATGAAAGGTCAAATAATTTCAAGCTAGACTCTTAGTATATAAGGTTTCGGTAAATTAATTGTTTTTTCACCGCAAAACCAATTATTTTTGCTTAAACAAATTTTTAAGATGAATATTTTAGTACTTGGATCTGGTGGAAGAGAACACACATTTGCATGGAAGATAGCCCAAAGCGAGAGATGCAATAACCTTTTTGTGATGCCAGGTAACTCTGGCACGGCAGCGATAGCTAAAAATATAAGTGGTTCTGTTACGGATTTTGAAGCTATTAAAGATACTGTTTTAACGAACAATATAAATGTGGTTGTGGTAGGCCCAGAAGATCCATTGGTACAGGGTATTCACGATTTTTTTCTTCAAGATAAAGATTTAAAAAATGTTTCTGTTATTGGCCCACAAAAGGCAGCTGCTGAATTAGAAGGCAGTAAAGAATTTGCTAAAGAGTTTATGACGCGTCACAATATTCCTACAGCAGCTTACCAAAGTTTTACCAAAGCAAATGTTGAAGAAGGTTATAGTTTTTTAGAGACCCTTAAACCTCCATATGTATTAAAAGCAGATGGCTTGGCAGCAGGAAAAGGGGTTTTGATTTTAAATGATTTAAATGAAGCTAAGACTGAACTTAAAAAGATGCTGGTAGATGCTAAATTTGGAAATGCAAGCACAAAAGTTGTAATTGAAGAGTTTTTAGATGGTATTGAATTGAGTTGTTTTGTTTTAACGGATGGTGAAAATTATAAAATCCTACCAACTGCAAAAGATTACAAAAGAATTGGAGAAGGAGACACAGGCTTAAATACTGGTGGAATGGGCGCGGTTTCTCCCGTACCTTTTGCTACTGAGGATTTTTTGGATAAAATTGAAAATCAAATTGTTAAACCAACTGTAGATGGACTTAAAAAAGATAATCTACCATATGTTGGGTTCATTTTTATTGGTTTAATTAAAGTTGGTGATGACCCAAAAGTAATTGAGTATAACGTAAGAATGGGTGATCCTGAAACGGAAGTGGTTTTACCGAGATTGAAAACTGATTTAGTTGAAATTTTTGAAGCTATGGGAAACAAAACACTATCCGAAATCAATATTGAAATTGATGAACGAGCAGCTACAACTATAATGTTGGTGTCAGGTGGTTATCCTGAAACCTATGAAAAAGGAAAAGAAATTTCAGGTGTAGAGAATGTAAATGACTCTATCTTATTTCATGCTGGTTCAAAAAACGATGGTGGTAGAATTGTAACCTCTGGCGGACGTGTCATGGCAATTACGTCTTTTGGCAATACATACCAAGAGGCCATAAAAAAATCTTACCAAAGTATAGAAAAACTACATTTTGATAAGATGTATTATAGAAAGGATATTGGTTTCGACCTATAGGGAAGACTACAAATAAGAGTGTGCAGAAACAGTTTTGTCCTCTTCGTTATTGTCGTTATATTTCTTTAATTGAAGCATCCAATAGGTGAAAGCCACAAGACCAATAACCATAAAAATCCAAGATACACCATTTGCCAAAAACCAACTTTCTAACTCTAATTCACGCAAAGCGTCATAAGGTGCAAATAAGACATTAACAAATAAATCTTCAATTGCGTAAAAGAAATCTTTCATAAGTTTATAAATTTGAACTAAAATAGAGTACAAAAATACAAAAAGAGTTAATGATAACAAGCATTTTCAGTAAATCTAAGCCCATAAACTTTATAATAGTCGTGGTTTTTGTCATTATGCTTTTTGTAATTTCTAATTATGATTTATTAGTTGCTGATTTTGGTACTATTTCAGAAATGATTTTTAAGCTTTTTGTTACGCTTTTTTCTGTTTTTGTGCTCGATTTTATAATTTCAAAAAACAGTCTTACCCAAAGAAATAGTTATGCTATTATGATGTTTGGATTGATGTTTTGGTTATTTCCAGAAGCATTAAAGCACTCACATTTATTACTGTCAAATCTTTTTGTGTTATTCGCTTTAAGACGAATTATTAGCTTGCACACCAAAATTAGTATTAAGAAAAAATTGTTTGATGCAGCCTTTTGGATAGCGCTAGCCACCTTATTTTATTTTTGGGCGTTACTGTTTTTTGCTATTATAATTGTAGCATTAATATATTACTTTCAAAATGATGTTAAAAATATAATTATACCTTTTATAGGTGTCGCTACAGTAGCAGTGCTTTTATTTACTTATAATGTTATTTTTTACGGTGTGTTTATAACGGACTCTAATATTACAAGATTTGCCAGTTTAGATTTCACACCCTATAATTCGGCACAAAGTATTATGAAGCTGACCTTACTCTTCACATCTTTAGTATGGATATTAGTTTTTTATTTTAAAAATTTAGCCGATAAAAATAAAAGGTTAAGACCCTCATACTTCTTAACCGCTTGGGCATCTGTCATTGCTGTTTTAGTAGCAATTATAGCACCAATAAAAAATGGTAGTGAGTTTATATTTCTATTTGCACCTTTTTCAATTATAATGGCTAATTACTTAGAAATGATCTCAGACAGGTGGTTTAAAGAAATTTTTATTGTCCTGTTTTTAATGGTTCCCATAGTAGGCTTATTGTTGTAACTTGTTTCCAAAAGCTAAATCCCCAGCATCACCCAAACCTGGGATTATATAACCTTTTTCATTGAGCGTATTATCTATTGACCCGATCCAAAGATGCGTATTTTTACTGAAAGATTTTTTGGCAAAATCAACACCAGTTTTCGCGCCAATAACACTTACTAAATGTATTTCCTTAGGAGTACCAAATGGTTTTAACGCTTCAAAGGTCGCAACCATAGATTGTCCTGTTGCCAACATTGGGTCTGCTAAAATTAAAGTTTTACCCTCTAAACTTGGGCAAGCTAAATATTCAACTATAATTTCAAAAGTTTCAGGGTTTTGTTTGTGTTGTCTATAAGCTGAAATAAAGGCATTTTCAGCAGCATCAAAATAATTTAGCAATCCATTATGTAGTGGAACACCTGCTCTTAAAATAGAACATAAGACAATATTGTTTTTGTGCAAAACGGTTTCCGTGGTTGCTAAAGGTGTTTCTATTTTCTGTTTTTTGTATTGAAACGATTTACTTAATTCGTAACCCAAAATTTCTCCAATTCGCTCAATATTACGCCTAAAACGCATACTGTCTTTTTGAACTGTTTTATCTCTAATTTCAGCTATAAAGGTGTTTAAAATTGAGGGTGTTTCAGATAGATTATGAATATGCATAAATTGGCTATTTGTTGAATCTCTAAAGTTAATAATTCAAACTATATTTGCATATTCATAAATTGATTTAATATGTTTTCAGAAAAAGCCAATTCCATATTTCAAGATGCCATTAAGACTTATAAAATCTTGAACACTGTAGATCAGCCGTTTACAAATAAATATAATAAAGACGATGATGTTATAGCACATTTGCTATACAGAAAGTGTTGGATTGACACCGTACAGTGGGCTTATGAAGATATAATTAGAAATCCTAACATCGATCCTGTGGCAGCTTTAAAGCTAAAAAGAATGATTGATGCCTCTAACCAAGATAGAACAGATACAGTTGAGTTTATTGACAGCTATTTCTTGGATAAATATAAAGATGTTGCTGTAAAGCCAAACGCAAAAATTAATTCAGAAAGTCCTGCTTGGGCCATTGACAGACTTTCAATTTTGGCTTTAAAGATTTATCATATGCATTTAGAGACTGTGAGAGAAGATGCTTCTGAAGCTCACAAAGCAGCATGTATAAAAAAACTCAACGTTTTGTTAGAGCAGCGAAAAGATTTGAGCACAGCAATTGACGATTTGTTAGACGATATTTCTACAGGTGATAAGTACATGAAAGTTTATAAACAGATGAAAATGTACAATGATGATGAGTTAAACCCTGTTTTGAGAGGACAAAAATAATTTCATTTTGTAGGCCGAAATTTCCACTTAAGCGTAAGGTGCCAAAACCAAATCATATATTAGTTATTAGGTTTTCAGCAATGGGAGACGTTGCAATGACGGTTCCTGTTTTACGGGCTTTTACGGAACAACATCCCGAAGTTAAAATTACAATAGTCACAAAGGCTTTTTTTGAACCATTTTTTGAGGATTTAAAAAATGTGAATGTGTATTCAGCAGATTTAAAAGGAAGTCACAAAGGAATACTGGGACTTTTTAAACTCTCCAAGGAGCTAAGGACTTTGAAGTTTGATACTGTTGCAGATTTACATAATGTTCTACGAAGTCATATTTTAAAATTCTTTTTCTTTGGAAAAAAAGTAGTGCAGCTTGATAAAGGAAGAGAAGAAAAAAAAGCATTGACATCTGGTAAAGATTTTAAGCAACTAAAAACTACCCACCAACGTTATGCAGATGTTTTTGAGACTTTAGGCTTTTCAGTAGATTTATCAAAACCAAGTTTTCCAAAATCTAAAATTCTCTCGGAAAAACTAGCTCAACTTATTCCCAGTAAAGAAAAGAAAATCATAGGTGTGGCACCTTTTGCAGCCCACAAAAGTAAAATGTATCCATTAGAAAAAACGGAGCAATTGATATCTAAACTCTCAACAGATTACAACATCATTTTATTTGGAGGTGGCAAAAAAGAAATTAAAGTTTTGAATCAGTTTGAAAACAAATTCAGTAATACAGTTTCTGTTGCAGGAAGACTGAGTTTGAATGAAGAATTGAATTTAATTTCAAATCTTGATGTAATGCTTTCTATGGATTCTGGAAATGCGCATTTAGCAGCAATGCTCGGAAAAAAAGTAATTACTATTTGGGGTGTGACACACCCTTTTGCTGGATTTGCACCTTTCAATCAGCCAAAAGACTATGCGCTTTTAGTCGATAGAAAAGACTACCCTTTAGTTCCAACTTCAATTTATGGCAATAAATTCCCTGAAGGTTATGAGGATGCTGCAAGTAGTATTTCTGTTGACGAGGTTGTTTCTAAAGTCAAGGCTGTTATTACTGCTTAATTAGAGTTCTAAAAAATAATCCTTAAATCAGAAATATAAGACTGATTTAGAATAGGAA